>JAHEBB010000185.1 GCA_024642575.1 Trueperaceae bacterium
GAGCCAGGCATATCTAAAAAACTATATCAATAGCAGGTATTGAAAAGGCGTGAGCGGCTAACGCTTTAGAATTTTGGAAACCTAAGCAGACAAAGTCTTTCTGGGAATCAGCTAAAAACTATCGTCAATCAAAATCAATGTATTTTGATTTTTACAAATCATATCGTTTGTAATTATATCGCCAAGCTTTGGCTTTACCGTCAAATACGCAGAAAACCAAAGAGAATTCAAATTTTCTAGAGGGCAACAGAGCTGATAATTGCCAATTAAAGGGGACTGAATTTTAAGTGTAAATTTACAGGCTCGAGCGTAGGGGAGAGCTTTTCTGTTGGCTGCTCTACGAGGGTCCATGAACAAGAAGTTAAAAGGCTTACCACGATAACCTGCAATTCAAAAAGTGCTAGATTCATGCCAATACAACTGTGCTCACCCGCCCCAAAAGGTACATAGCTAAATCTTGAGGGCTGTGGACCTAAAAATCGTTCAGGTAAAAATTTAGCTGGATTTCCCCAGAGTTTAGGATTGCGGTGGGTTAGGTAAGGACAATATAAGACGTTGGCACCTTTAGGTATTTCAAAACCTGAAATCTTAAGCGGCTCGAGCGCTTTTCTAATTCCCAAACTTATAGGAGGGTGGAGCCTTAGCGTTTCTTTAATCACAGCATTTAAAAAAGGTAGGCCTCGTAGAGATGTCGGTTCGCTAATGTTCGCCGTTTTAAGCTCCTCTCGTAATTTTGATTGGTTCTCTGGGTGATGTGCAAGCTCATAAAGTAGCCACGCGAGCGCTGTAGCTGTCGTGTCATGCCCTGCAACAATAAGAGTGAGGAGTTGGTCACGGAGTTCCTGCTTGCTTAGTTGCATTCCATCTGAGTCAGTTGCTTGCTTAAGCAAGAATAGCATTGAGTTAGGCGAGCTAGGCTCAGAAATACGCTCGAGAAAAAAATGGTCTAGCCGCTGCCTTAAATTAGGAATGCCTGGCACTTTAAGCATCGCCAAGAACCGTAAAAAGGTCTGAGGTTTACCTGATTCCACCATGAGAGCGTCAAAGACTTTCCGTAAGTCAGTTTTCAAGCGAGGAAAAGCCTCTAAAGATAAATCAAAAAGGGATTTGATAATAATTTCTAAGGCCAATCCTTTACATGCTTTGGTCGCATCAAGCTGAATTTGTCTTTGCCAGCTCCTAAGATTTGTTGTGGTTATTTCTTTAATTGTATGAAAGTGTCCATTTATTACCTCACGGTGAAAGGCAGGCAATAAGAGCTTTTTCATTCTTTTGTGGCTCTGACCATCAAGCCGAGCAAGCCCCTGACCAAGTATCCAGCTTTGCGGTCCAAAGGAATCAGTAGCGCTAAGTCTTGCAGCATCTTCAAGTAATATTTGCCTATTTGCCTCAGGAGAACTAAAGACAGCAACATATCGTGGCCCCATTTGCCATGCAAAGGCATCACCAAAGTCTTTATGACATTCCTTAAGAAGCTTTAGCAAATCAAAGGCTAGGGGGAGATGTCCAAGAATAGGTGTTTTAAGCGGCTGTGGTAAAGAGGGCGCAAGATCAGTCATTTTTAGCTAAAGTAGGCTTTAAGGCTTTGCCTAATTCAGGTAATTTCCAAATGGCAAGCAATCCTGTCGCGGCAAACAACAGAGAGGTACAAAGAAAAATCAAGCGGTAACCACCCATAAAGACAATGACCGCACCAATCATAGGTGCAACCGCCCTTGAAAGGGAAGTAACCGAATTGTCAAAGCCAAATGCAGCCCCTTCTTCACCAGGCTCAGTGTAGTGATTTAAGAGGGCGCTAAGGACTGGCATTATGCCACCTGCTGCACCTCCCGTGAGTGCCTGTAAAATTAATAGTTGCCAAACATGCTGTACGAAGAATTGAGGAATGTAAAACAATGCTGCTGCAAATGCGCAAGCAATCAAGATCGGTTTGTGGCCGATTCGATCCCCAAGTCTACCTAAAATAACAGCCGTAAATGTGCCAGTCGCAGAGGCTAGCGCGATGGTGATACCCGTTAAGGTATTGAGATTATCTTGCCGAATGATGAGCGTTGCCATAAAAAGAGGTAAGTAAGGTACAAGAATATTGCGCCCTAACCAGCTAATAAAGCGAAAAAAGAAAACAAGAGAAACCCCAGGTGTATTAAGTATGTGTTTCCAACTTGACACCATTCCCTGTGACTTTTTGGCATTTGATTCCTGATTTGGCTCAGTGATTGCGACATGAACCAATATGCCTCCTAAAAAGAGTAAGGCCGCAGTAAAGTAGAAGGCTGTATTGTAACCAAACCTATCTGCCAGAATTCCGCCGATTAAAGGCCCTAGAGCTACGCCAGACCATACGCCTACCTGAAGCATGCCCATGGCGTAACCCATCCGCTCTCGAGGTGCTGTCGCCGCAACGAGGGCATTTGCTGCTCCGACAGTGCCTGTGACTGCGCCTTGCAGGGTGCGCACTAATACAAGCATTTCGGCATTAGGTACAAAACCCATAGCTAGAAGCAGAATAGAGCCACCAAACATTGCCCGCTCAACCATAAGCTTTTTGCCAAAACGGTCTGCCAAAGAACCCCAGATAGGAGAGGTTAGTGCCATGGTGATTGCTTGACCGCTGTAAACAGCGCCAGCTAAAAAGACAATATCAAAGCCATAAGCTGAACCCAAATGGGCAACATAATTGGGTAAAAAAGGAAAAATCATGGAAAAGCCCATAGTTGATAAGACCTGTGCTGCGAACATTATGTAAAGGTTTCTTTTCCAGATGGGCATACATTCCTTTAGATTTTGGGTATAAGGTTCTAAAGCGTTTTTATCTTATCGCTCTTTTCAAGGCGACAATGTTGGAATGCTTAAGCTCGAGCTGAGCTACCTAAAGCAAAGTTAGAATCTATGCTTATCCGGATGAATCCTTTCCGCCCTATTCAAGGGACATAGTGAAAGGTGTGGTGAGGTAAAATAAGATTAGAATGCACCTTCCTGCCAAAGACCAAATTACAGGTTTGTTAATGTCTTTTACCTTACGGAACGCGCGCTTTTGTAGAGCACCTGTATCCTAGTTGGGAAAAAGGAAAGAGATGATCTGGCTTCTCTAAATTTAACGGATAAGGAGAGTATATGAACTACCGAAAGTTAGGAAAAACTGATTATAACGTTTCAGAAATAGGTTTTGGTGCCTGGGCGATTGGTGCTGATTGGGGAAACGTAACTGATGATGATGCCCTGGACGCTCTTCGGGCTGCCATTTCTGAAGGCGTCAATTTTATTGATACGGCTGATGTATATGGAGATGGACTGAGTGAAAAACGTATTGCTCGAGTGCTCAAAGACTATTCAGGGGAGCAAATTTATGTTGCAACCAAAGCGGGTCGGCGATTAAACCCGCATGTGGCTTCTGGTTACTCTTATACAAATTTAGCTGGTTTTGTGGAACGCAGCCTTAAAAACTTGGAGCTCGAGTCTCTTGATTTATTACAACTTCACTGCCCACCAACAGATGTTTTTCGCCGTGATGACACCTTTTCTGCCCTTGATAAGTTAAAGCAAGAGGGCAAAATTCGCCACTATGGTGTGAGTGTTGAAACGGTTGAAGAGGCGCAGCTTGCCATGAAATATCAAGGGGTTGCAAGTATCCAGATTATCTATAACATGTTTAGGTTAAAACCTGCTTTAGAAGTTTTTGATTTAGCAAAAGCAAACAATGTAGGGATTATTGCTCGAGTCCCCTTAGCCAGCGGACTCCTGTCAGGCAAAATGAGCAAAGACCGTGTTTTTGATAGCAAAGACCACCGTAATTATAATCGCCATGGGGAAGCCTTTGATGTCGGCGAAACCTTCTCAGGTGTTGACTTTGATACAGGTGTTGAGGTTGCAAATAAGCTAAAGAATCTTGTACCTGAGGGCAAAACGCTTGCTCAATTTGCTTTGAAATGGATACTTATGCACCCAGCTGTTTCGACCGTCATTCCTGGTGCAAAAAATGCTGAACAAGCCCTTGCAAATGCCAAAGCTTCGGAGCTCGAGCCTATTCCACCAAGCGCAATGCAAGAAGTGCGAATGCTTTATGATCAACATATAAGCCCACTTGTTCACGATAAATGGTAAGGGTTTGACCCCTAGCTGAGTCATGAGAATGTCTATTTCATGACATAAGCTAAGGGCTAAACATTTACTTTTTTGTTTAGGATAAGTAACACATTTAAGGTTTCACGGTATACCTTAAGTACCATTTATCCTTGCGAAGTGTTTATCTTTACTTGAAAATCCTGCTGGTTTTGTCTATTCTTTTTGGTGCAGGTGCGAAGGGGTACCTGTACCCACAAAAGACAATGTCACCCTTGGTTTTACTGCATATAGCACGTTAAAACGTCATAAACTTCTTTTTCATCCTGCGTGGGTAAGGATAAACGAAAGGAGTCTTATGGCTAGTCCAGACTCAATACAAGATTTTAAAGTGAAAGCTTCTATTTTGCTAAAGCAATTTAGAAAAGGTGAACTTAGTGTGGCTCGAGCTGCTGCCCAAAAGTTTTTGCAGCTTGCCGAATTCGCAGACTTAAGTGCTAATGAACTATTACAAAAACAAAACCGAGTGCAGCATAAACATGCTTTAGCCGTCATAGCGCTTGAATCCAAAGCTCAAACTTGGACTGAACTAAAACAACAAACCGAAAGAAAATCTAGGCTCAATGAACTACGAAGCAAATTTGCTAAATCGGAAGCTGACCAATACACAGTTTTTCAACCAAATCGAAACAGAAAATTTATGGGGTTTATAAATGATTGGTATGCCGATTACGATAGCGCAAGAGCACACCTGGATAAAGCAGGTGGTTTTTTGTTGCCTTATAAAACACAATACTTTATCGTTCAAGCTGCCTACATAGAGGCTCTTGGCTTAGATCCAAATGACCCAGATTGGCAAAAAATAAACTTTGATTGGATTAAGCCTGCCGATGCCGACGCCTTTGTGAGGCTGAGTCAAAAAGTAGAAAAACTTCAAGTAGCAATGTAGTTTATAAAGATGGATATACCTCTAATTATTTCTTATAAGGGCGAGAGTGTTTCGCCCTTATAAGAAATATGAAAATGCAAAAGATTGGCTCGAGCTATTTTTGTGCCAGTAGTTTTTCAACGACGCTGCGGTCTTCCAGGGTACTAATGTCACCTGTTACGTCTTCACCTGCTGCAATATTTCTGAGCAGTCTTCGCATGATTTTACCGCTTCTGGTTTTGGGTAAGGCATCGGTAAAGCGAATCTCGGCTGGCTTGGCAATGGCACCGATTTCTTTAGTAACGTGACTTAGTAAAGTTTTAAGTAACTCAGGACTTCCCTCACGACCACCTTCGAGCGTAACAAACGCCACGATAGCCTGACCGGTGAATTCATCAGGGCGACCAACCACAGCAGCTTCAGCAACAGCTTCATGGCTGACAAGGGCGCTTTCAACTTCCATGGTTCCAAGTCGGTGGCCTGACACATTTACCACGTCATCAATACGGCCCATAATCCAGTGATAGCCGTCCTCGTCTCGTCTGGCGCCATCACCGGCAAAATAAACATGAGGAACTTCGGTCCAGTACTGATTGCGGTAACGGTCATCATCCCCATAAACGGTGCGTAACATGCTAGGCCAGGGGCGTTTAATGACTAAAAAGCCACCTTCGTTAGCCCCGCGCTCAACGCCATTGGCGTCGACAATGGCAGGTTCTACACCAAAAAAGGGAAGACCTGCACTGCCTGGTTTGGCGTCATGGACGCCAGGTATGGTTGTTAGCATAATGCCGCCCGTTTCAGTTTGCCACCAGGTATCTACGATAGGGCAATGTGCACCCCCAATAACTTTTTGATACCACATCCAGGCTTCGGGGTTAATGGGTTCACCTACGCTACCAAGGAGTCGTAAGGAACTCAGGTCAAATTTTTTGGGATGTGCGTCACCCCATTTCATAAAGGCTCTAATTGCGGTGGGTGCAGTATAAAAAATGGTGACTTTGTACTTCTCGATGATTTCCCAGAATCGCCCAGCATGAGGGTAGTTAGGTACGCCTTCATACATAATCTGACTTACGCCATTAAACATGGGGCCGTAAACAATATAGGAGTGGCCTGTAATCCAGCCTATGTCAGCGGTACACCAAAAGATATCATTGTCTTTCATGTCAAAAACATATTTATTGGTTAGATAGGTATAGGTCTGGTAACCGCCTACCGTGTGCAAAACACCTTTAGGCTTACCTGTAGAGCCTGAAGTGTAAAGAATGAAGAGGGTGTGCTCTGCGTCCAGGGGTTCGGCAGGGCAGGTATCAGAAATATCTTTGGTTAGGTCATGGTGCCAAAAGTCACGACCCTCTTTCATAGTGACGTCATTGCCACCGCGTTTTACCACTATGACAGTTTCAACCTCTGGGCACTGCTCGAGCGCTTCATCGACTGCTGGTTTAAGAGGGAAGACCCCACCGCGCCTAAAACCACCATCAGCAGTAATCACAGCTTTGGCTTGCCCATCTAAGATACGGTCAGCCAGAGCTTGAGCACTAAAGCCCCCAAAGACTACTGAGTGGGTTGCCCCAATACGTGCGCAAGCCAGCATGGCCATAGCTGCCTCGGGAATCATAGGCATATAGATGGCAACCTTGTCACCCTTGCCAACGCCTTTGGCTTTTAGGGCATTAGCAAACTTAGAAACTTCCCTAAGCATGTCGTTGTAAGTGAGCTTGCGGCTATCGCCATTTTCACCTTCCCAATAAATGGCAACCTTGTCACCACGTCCTTGGGCAATCTGGTGCTCGAGCGCGTTGTAAGAAGGATTGGTCTCACCACCGACAAACCACTGAACAAAAGGTTCGTTCCAAACTCTGAGCTTGTCCCAGGGCTTAAACCAGTGCAGTTCGTTGGCTACGCCTGACCAAAAAGTTTCTGGGTCGTCAAGTGATTGGCGGTAAAGTTTTTGATAATCCTCTAAGGTATTTAGCTTGGCGTTTTTTCTAAAGGATTCGCTAGGGCTAAAACGACGTGATTCTTGTAAAATGGATTCGATGTGCTCTGACATCTCTTGCCTCCTGTACTAATTTACGGTATAGACCTTATTTTGTATCTAAAAAAGGATAACGTAAGTCGTCAATCGCTTCAAGCTGAGTACCCTTACACTTGACGCTTATTAGCATTGGGTATAGGCTTATTCAACAACTTTCGTTAAAGTCATAACCAAGTCTACGCGAAAGCGTGCCTTAGGAGGGTTTTGCATGTCTCAGGTTGATCACATCCAGGCTTTATTAGCAGAACAAGAAATCTTTAAAGCCCCAGAACAGGTAAGTAAGCAAGCAAATCTAAAAAACTATGAAGAAGTTTATGAATATTCGGTAAACGAAAACGACGCATTTTGGGCTGAGGTTGCTTCAAGGTTTAGTTGGCTCGAGCCTTGGCAAAAAGTTTCAAGCTTTGATGGCGTAAACCACAAGTGGTTTGAAGGCGCAAAAACCAATATCACCCTAAATGCCTTAGACCGCCATGTAGCAAGTGGCAAGAAAAATAAGCTAGCACTGCTCTGGCTTGGGGAAGATGGGAGCGAGCGTTCTGTAACTTACGGCATGCTTTTAAGAATGGTTAATCGTCTGGCAAACGGTTTAAAGGCGCTTGGTGTAAGTAAAGGTGACCGCGTTGTCATCTATATGCCTTTAACCATTGAAGGTGTGGCGAGTATGTTAGCTTGCGCCCGTATAGGCGCTGTTCATAGTGTCGTTTATGCTGGTTTTGCCGCAGGTGCCCTTAGAACGCGTATCGAAGACGCAGGTGCCAAGGTTGTTATAGCTGGCGATATAGGCATTCGCCGAGGCAAAGCCGTTGATTTAAAAAGTATTGTCGATGCTGCTGTTGCACCGCTTGATTCGGTGGAACATGTGGTCATATTTTTTCGCGCTGAGAAAAGACCGCTTAAAGAAAAAGAAGTGGATTTTGCCGATCTTTTAAAGTATCCAGCTACCTGCGAGGCTGAAGCTTTGGAGGCTGAGCACCCGCTCTATATTCTCTATACCTCAGGAACGACAGGCAAGCCCAAAGGGGTGGTGCATGTACACGGTGGCTATATGGTGGGCACTGCCTATCATTTAGAGAGCTTTTTTGATTTAAAAGAAGATGATGTCTTTTTTTGTATGAGCGATATTGGTTGGGTAGTGGGGCATTCCTATATTACTTATGCGCCACTGGTTGGCGGTATGACAACGATTTTCCGCGAAGGTGCGCCCGATACGCCACATCCAGGCATTATTTGGGAAATTGTAGAAAAATACGGGGTCACGGCAATGTTTACAGCACCTACGGCTGTGCGTATGTGGATGCGAATGGGCGCAGACTATCCCGCAAACTATGACCTCTCGAGCCTGCGGATTCTAGCTTGTGCAGGTGAACCCTTAAACCCTGAAGCGTTTCGCTGGGCAATGAAACATTTGACCGCTGATCATGGCTATGTTATGGACAATTGGTGGCAAACAGAGCTTGGTGGGCCAACTTTAGCAACCCTGGTTACCCAGGAGCACAAACCTGGTTTTGTCGGTAGACCCATGCCTGGCGTTGAAATTTGTATTGTCAATGAAGATGGTGAAGAAATGCCTCCAAATACGGGGGGTTTACTGGCTCTAAAACGACCTTTTCCGCATATGCTTAGAACCATTTATGGCACACCTGAGCGCTATGAAAAAGCCTGGAAGCAATTGCCTGGGTACTACTTAACAGGAGACATTGCTATTTTTGATGAAGCAGGGCGCTTTAGTGTTTTAGGTCGGGCAGATGATGTCTTAAACGTTGCAGGACATAGAATTGGTACCGCAGATGTTGAATCAGCTCTGGTGGCTCATCCTGCTGTTGCTGAAGCAGCTGTAATTGGTATACCTGATGAGATCAAGGGTGAAGCCATAAAAGCCTTTGTGGTGTTAAGAAATGGCTTTAGTGCTGGGTCAGATTTGCAAAAAACCTTAACAGTACATGTCCGTAATGAGCTTGGCCCCATTGCCACGCCCCAAGAGATTACCTTTGTTGACGGACTTCCCAAAACAAGGAGTGGAAAAATTATGAGGCGTCTCCTTAAAGCCCGTGAACTCGGACAAGACCCCGGAGATTTGTCAACGCTCGAGTCTTAATTGTCTACTACTTAAGCGGAATAAAGAATTACTTAGTAAGATGAAAACATCATCCATTCTGAACATTGACCGTATTTTTCGAGGGGCTAGCCGACCTTCACATTTGCTTTTTAGGTAAATTTAAGGCTTGCGGTTTTTATCGAAATAGTGAAAGGTTATTTGGATTGGCTTTGGGTAATCTAATACATCTAAATTGCTAGCTCGACTTTTTTATTAGGGCAAAAAGCTGAGAGATGTTTCACGTTCTCAGCAACATAATTTTGATTCTGGTTAGACTAGCACGTGCTTACGCCCATCAGAGCCGTCCTCATGTTTGTATTTGTTGTTTGCCTGCTTTCTTGGTGGGGCTTGGCTCATGTTTATCGTGCAGACGCGATTCCTGTTCCTGAGATTCGCGCTTCGGTTGAAGACCCATATGCTGCACCCGAGTTGAGTCAATATAAAATTTATCAAGAGGCTTTGGCAGTGAATGATCTGGAAAGCCTAAAAAGTCTAACACTGAGTGACAATTATCTTGCTTATGAAGTCTCACTCGCGCTTGCCAGTAATCAATCATTAAATCCAGTTGACCGCTATACCTACCTTGAACGTGCTGATGCGCTTAGAACCGTTGACCCTATTGATCGTCAGGGAAATCGGGAATTCGAACTAAGGCTTGCCCAGGCTGCCGAAAGCGCTGGTTTAACCACTGAAGCGGTTGGGCATTATGAACTGGCGTTGCCAATCGCTGAAGCGGTTGAAGCGCTAAATAGGCTCGAGCCTGACCCTTTCAAACGAGCCAATGCCTTTTTGAATGCTGCGCTTTACGATGACGTTCTTGTTGCTTTAGATGGGCGCGTTGCTCCTTCATTAGAAGCGCCTAGCTATAGGC
>JAHEBB010000669.1 GCA_024642575.1 Trueperaceae bacterium
ATCTCGAGCCCTTGAGGCAAGCTTAAATCACTACCTCGCATGACAGCTTCTTTGGCAAGTCCTAAGGCCACAGGTGCGTTTTTTAGCATTTGGGCAACCAATTCTTTAGCAGTCGTAAGGGCATCTTCAGAAACACGGTTAACAATCCCTAGCTGTAAAGCTTCATCGGCGGGCACATGGCGACCTGTGTAAATCAGGTCAAGCGCGCGCCCAGTACCAATCAGTTTGGCAAGGCGCTGCGTACCTCCATAACCAGGAATAAGCCCCAGACTTACTTCGGGTAAACCCAGTTTGGCTTTACTGCTAGCGACCCTAAGGTCACAAGCTAGGGCAAGCTCGAGCCCACCCCCCAGCGCAAAGCCGTTAATCGCTGCTACGGTTGGAAAGGGCATGGCAGCAATGGTGTTCATGACATCTTGCCCTGCCAGCGAAGCTTCTCTGCCACTAAACGCGTCATTTAGTTTTTGCAAATTGGCAATATCTGCCCCAGCAATAAAGGCGCGTCCTGTCCCTGTAATAATCAGGGCATTTACATTCATGTCAGCTTCGGCAAGCTCGAGCGCCAGACTAAGTTCATAAAGCAACTCGTTATTCAGCGCATTAAGCGCATCTGGCCTGTTTACAGCAATAACCGCCGCGCCTTCTTCAACGCTATAAGTTAAAAATTCAAAATCTTCAGTGTCAAATTCAAATTCGGTTTCGTCACTCATACCTTCTCCTTAATTATGAATCGTATTTATAAAAGCCTGAGCCCGTTTTTCTGCCCAATTGCCCTGCTCTAACCATTTGTCTAAGCATGGGGGCAATTCTAAATTTCGAATCCTGAAACTCGTTGTAGAGCGATTCACCCGCAGCCAAACAGACATCTAGCCCGACCAGATCAGCCAAAGCCAAGGGACCAAGAGGCATACTGGCACCCAGTTTCATGGCTTTATCTATATCTTCAGCGCTGGCAACGCCTTCACTGAGGGCATGAATCGCATCATTAATATAAGGAACCAGCAGTCTATTAACAATGAAACCTGGCTTGTCTTTGCAGACAATGGGGGTTTTGCCTAAACCTTCAACAAAAGTTTTGGCCTTTTGCAGCGTTTCTCTTGAGGTTTTAAGTCCTTCAACCACTTCAACCAAAGGCAACACGGGTACAGGGTTAAAAAAGTGCATACCGCAAAACGTTTCGGGTCTTGTGGTAAAAGATGCCAGTTCGGTAATTGATAGGCTCGAGGTATTTGATGCTAGTAGTGCATCGGCTTTGGCTAGCTTGTCAACGACTTCCCAAATCTCACGCTTGGCATCTACATTTTCAAAAATGGCTTCAATAATGACATCAGCATCTTTGCTTTGCTCAAGGTCGCCACTAAGTGTGATTCGGGCAAGCGCTTCTGCGCGACTATCTTCTGTAATGCTTTCTTTTTTAAGCAAACGCTCGAGGCTTGATTTGATGGCTGTCATACCTTTTGTGCGGCTGCTTTCACTGGTATCGTGCAGTAAAACATCATGGCCAGCAAGGGCGCACGTTTGAGCAATGCCTGCCCCCATCGTTCCTGCGCCAATAATTCCCACTTTCATAATGCCTCCTTTTAAAATCTCATAGTCCAAGTCTATTTACCTCTAAGTGAATGTCTTATAGCGGCCAGTATCGTCACCAGTGAAGCATATCAAAGCCTTGACGATAAGAGACGTTTGTATCTTTATTCAATCTTTTTGCCAAAGTCCAGTTGAATAATCGATTCTCACGCGCCCTAAGATTCCCCAAGATGATGTATTTTGAGTGATGGAGAACCGAGTTCTGAATTCAGTTAATACTTTCGCAAGACGTCTAGTTTAAAACGCCTAAGTCCTTTTAATTTCTGCTCTCTAAAAGGGGTTTAATGAAGTGATATGAGAAACTTTCAATAGTGACTTAAAAAACGCCGTGCTAGCCTAGAAATGTGCAAGATCTTGATGACTTCTTAACGTATCTGGTTAACAACATTGATGGGGCACTGGCTGCCGTAATTGGTGACGCCGATGGCTTACTCATTGAGCAGTATCCAAAAGATGGCGAAGATCTGAGTATTCTCACAGCACAGTGGACCAATGTAATGTCAGCTTTAGAATCCGTTACTACCAGCCTCAAAGCAGGTGAGCTCAAAGAAGTCATGATTACGGCTGACAAAGTTATGGGTTATGCCAGAAATCTAAACGATGAACTTTTTTGTTTTGTCCTCATGAACCCATCTGGAAATATAGGTAAAGCAAGACTTTACAGCGAGCAGATTGCCAAGCGCATGCTCGAGGTATTTGCCTAAGGAGCACAATGAATTTATCTGAATTACTGGTACAGGTTCTGGAAATTAGAGGGGTAACCAGCGCAGCGGTGGTTAGCGAAGAAGGTCTGGTTATTGAAGGGGCTTCCAGAGATGACAGAGATTTGGGCTTTGTAGGTAATGTCATTGCCAGTGGTCTAGCCTCGAGCCGAGTTTTATCTGACTTACTAGGTGAAGGTAGCATTTCCCAGACCATGATTGAGTACCAAGAAGGCCCGGTCTTACTCATGCCTATTAATTCAGGAAATGAGCCTCATGTCATGGTGGTTACGCTAGATTCTTTAGCTACCTTGGGTAGAGCCAGGTTTAAATTACGCAAACTTTTACCTGATGTGGCCCAAGCTGTTCACGCATAAGCAAATCTTAAACATTTTTAATGACGAGTTTAGGGAGCCT
>JAHEBB010000670.1 GCA_024642575.1 Trueperaceae bacterium
TGGTGGCATTGATTTACTTTTACCTTTAGATAAACTCTTAAAACAAACCGATGATAATTTAGCCAAGGGCTTTCGCGCCATCAAGATGAAAGTAGGTCGTGACAGACTTTCTGAAGATGTCGCCAGAGTCAAAGCGATGCGTAAACATCTTGGCGATGAGGTTCCTTTAATGGTAGATGCCAATATGCGCTGGAGTGCTGATGAAGCCATTCGTGCAGCTCGAGCCTTTCAGCCCTTTGACTTGACCTGGCTCGAGGAACCCCTAATGCCCGAAGACTACGAGGGTCATGCCAGAGTCGCTCGAGACGGCGGCATTCCTATTGCCTCAGGTGAAAATCTGCGCTCGCTCTGGGATTTTAAGCAGCTTATTAGCTGTGGTGGTGCATCATTTCCTGAACCCGATGTGACCAACTGTGGCGGGGTGACGGCGTTTATGAAAATCGCACGCTTAGCAGAAGCCTTTAACTTGCCTGTTACTTCGCATGGTGCTCATGACATTACGGTGCAACTGCTTGCTGCTTGCCCTAACCGCAGCTATTTAGAAGCCCATGGTTTTGGTTTAGAAAATTATGTCACAGAACCTTTTGTCATCAAAGATGGCTTTGCTATTGCCAGCGATAGACCTGGGCATGGGGTTGATTTTGATTGGAAAAAGCTCGAGGCTATTCGGGTTAGCTAAAGGAGAAATAATGAAAGCAGCCTTTTACGAAGGTAATAAAAGCATTCGCTTAGGTGAGTGTATTGCTCAAGAGCCAAAAGCAGGTGAGGTGCAACTCAAGGTTTCGCACGTAGGCATTTGCGGTACAGACTTGCATATCTACCACGGTGCTATGGATAAGCGCGTGACTTTCCCGCAGATTATGGGGCATGAAATGTCAGGCACGGTTGCCGCTATCGGCGAAGGCGTAAGCAACGTAAAGGTGGGCGACCCCGTCACCGTTATGCCGCTTGATACCACCCTTTGCGACGCTAGTGACCCTTACAAACACATTGCTAAAAACATGAAGTTTATGGGTATTGATACGCCAGGAGCATTTCAAGATTTCTGGACAGTGCCAGCTTTTACCCTGCACAAATTGCCAAAATCTCTTTCGCTTAAACATGGGGCATTGCTCGAGCCTTTAGCCGTTGCCTGTCATGATGTGCGTTTAGCCGAACTTAAACCAGGTGAAGATGCGGTGGTCTTAGGCGGTGGACCGATTGGGATGCTGGTTGCCTTAGTCGCAAGAGCCACGGGTGCTAACGTAACCCTCTCTGAAATTAGTCCTTTTCGTGTGGATTTTGCCAAGTCACTTGGCTTGGACGCTATAAACCCAAAAGAAAAAGATATACAGGCGCACCTTCAGGAAAAAACCAATGGGCAAGGTGCCGATGTGGTTTTTGAAGTAACAGGTAGTGCCGCTGGCGCACAAACCATGACTACCTTGCCTCGTATTCGGGGGCGGCTGGTGGTAGTCGGCATTGCCCCCACGCCACATCCTGTAGATTTATTTCAGTTTTTCTGGAAAGAACTCGTCATGAAAGGTGCAAGGGTTTATGAAGATGAAGATTTTGAGGCAGCGATTAAGCTGGCAGACTCAGGGAAATTACCTTTAGATAAAATCATCACCGAAACCAAACCTTTAGAAGAAGCTAAAGCAGCCTTTGAACGCATGGAAAAAGGCGCTGATGTCATGAAGATTGTTTTAGAGCTATAAAGGGGTTTGAGGTGAGTGTCTTAGATAGTTTTAGACTCGAGGGCAAAACAGCGTTGGTTACAGGCTGCAAACGTGGCATTGGCAAGGCGATGGCGCTGGCACTGGCTGAAGCTGGTGCAGATATTGTTGGGGTAAGTGCCACCCTCGAGCCTGAGAGTGAAGTCAAAAAAGAAGTCGAGGCATTGGGGCGTAAGTTCGCTGGCTATGCCTGCGATTTTGCTGATAGACATGCTCTCTATGATTTTATAAAAGAGCTTCATTCAAGTTTTCCAGTCATTGATATTCTGGTCAATAATGCAGGTACGATCTTGCGTAATCCAGCGGTGGAGCATCCCGATGATTACTGGGACAAAGTTATAGAAGTCAACCTCAATGCACAGTTTGTCTTAAGCCGTGAAATTGCAAAGGGCATGTTGGGGCGGGGCAGAGGAAAAATTATTTTTACGGCATCACTGCTATCTTTTCAAGGCGGCATCAATGTACCTGCTTATACGTCTTCTAAGCATGGCGTTGCTGGTTTGACCAAAGCTTTAGCCAATGAGTGGGCAGGCAAAGGCATTCAGGTCAATGCCATTGCACCTGGCTATATTGCCACAGATAACACTGAAGCCCTGCGCAATGATCCTGTGAGAGCCAAGTCTATTTTGGAGCGCATTCCTGCCAATCGCTGGGGGCAGGTTGAAGACTTCAAAGGCCCGATTGTTTTTCTGGCATCATCAGCTTCAGACTATGTTTCAGGTGAAATACTAACCGTTGATGGCGGTTGGATGGGGCGCTAGCTTGTGATTGATTACCTGATTGTGGGGGCTGGCTCGGCAGGCTGCGTCATGGCTGCTCGTCTGAGTGAAGACCGTAAGCATCAGGTGCTGCTTCTTGAAGCGGGTGGGAATGATGATGACCCCAATATTCGCATTCCTGGTCGCTGGAATAGTCTGCTTGGGTCTTACCTCGACTGGGCTTACACAAGCGAGCCTCAAATTCAGCTAAATAATCGGCGCATTGTTTT
>JAHEBB010000671.1 GCA_024642575.1 Trueperaceae bacterium
CCTAAATGATTTGCATCTTCAGGACTTTGCTCCAATGCCTTTTTATAGTACGCTTCTGCATTGTCATAATCCTTGCGGATGGTTTGCAAGAAAAGCGCATAGTTGCCTAAATGATTTGCATCTTCAGGGTCTTCCTCTAATGCCTTTTTATAGTACGCTTCTGCATTGTCATAATCCTTGCGGATGGTTTGCAAGAAAAGGGCATAGTAGCCTAAGAAGTCAGCATCTTCAGGACTTTGCTCCAATGCCTTTTTATAGTACGCTTCTGCATTGTCATAATCCTTGCGGATGGTTTGTAAGAAAAGGGCATAGTTGCCTATCAATTCATGTGAATCTGGAAAATGCTTTATTCCCTCTTGGTAAATCGAATCTGCTTTTTGTGGGTTATTTTCTTTATACTTGCCAGCCTCAATTTCAACCGACCACCAGTTTTTAAATGATTCATCTATACGTTCTGCAGCTTGCTTTAAAGATTTAGTGTTAGGTGTGTCAGGTAAATCAAAGATTTTCTTTGAGAGCTGGCTATAGGTTTCTCGGTATTTTTCAAAAACCTTGTTAAATCGTTCTATGCTTGGGTGCTCAAACTCAAATTCGTTGTGAAGCAAAAGCATTGTTTCATCAAAATCTTGCGACTCTACCCATATAGCATCTCTGGTGTCCAACCACGCTTTCATGCGGCAATCTGGTTCATAACCACCTACCCAAAAGATACCTAATGGTAAGGCTTCTTTAGGCAGGTGTTCTAGCGTTTGGGCAATTCCCTCATCATTTCCTCCATAGCCTAAAAAGATCAAACCTCTATCATGCAACAGATTTCTAAGTTGCTTATCCATTTCAACTTTAAGTTCCCCAGTCTCAAGAGCCGTATTTTGTGGCGATAACCTATGGTCTCCGTGCAACTTAACTATCAAAGGTCTGGTTCTACTTGGTCGTATATAAGTTGCGAGTGACTCATGTTGTATTACCAGAGGTCTTGCGTTTGTATAAAGGTAAAGGGCATCTGCCACCAAATCATCAAAATTAGTCGTTACAACCACATTAAAATGACCATCTTGATTTGCCATTAGAGAAGCCAAAACAGAGTAGCCAAAAGCTGGGTCTTTACCATCACAAAGTCTCTCTATTTCTCGTTGTCTCTCTTCAGGTGTTAAAAATAGGTGCTCAATGACTTCTCCATAGTAGTTAGCTGCCGTATCGGATTCATACCCTGGAAAAGTTTGTTTTATCCATTCTTCTGTATCTTGTTTAGGTGACTGTAAATTATGCAACTCAGGCAACCATACATTTTTTACAAGTTCTCCCGCAGTTGGTATTCCAGAAGATCTAGAACACCCTGCTCCTAAAAAGAAAGTGTATCTTTTGTCTTTTTGGTCACTCGCTTGTTTTAATCTCCTAGAAAATTCTTCCCTAGACATTTTTCTAATTGGCATTTTATTTCTCCTCTCCTTTATAAACATAATACTCAGCAGGTCTAAAACCTTTACCTGTTTCACAATCTCCAGTTGCCTCAAGTATCCCCGAAGCCAAAACTTTTCTTCTAAAGGCATCTTTATTTATCGATTTATCTAAAATAATCTCGTGAACTTCTTGCAGTTCTCGCAGGGTAAAGCGCTCAGGCAAAAGTTCAAACCCTATGGGCACATACTCGAGCTTGCCTCTTATACGTTTTATCGCCATGCCCAAAATCTCTTCGTGGTCAAAAGCAAGCGTCTTTTGCTGCCTGGTTTCGTCTAAAATCTCTACCTTTCCCCCTGCTTCCCCCTGCCACGGCACCATAACTTCAAATAGTTTTAAGCCTTCCTCTTCTTTTAGTGCTTTTATATTGGTCAGCGCGTAGTACGTCACACTAATAATGCGCATGCGCGGGTCACGCTTGACCTCACCAAAAGTGTAGAGCTGCTCTAGGTAAACCCCTTCGAGTTTGCCTTTTTGTGCCAGTACGCGTTTGGCAGCGTCATCTAAACTTTCGGCAATACCAACAAATCCCCCTATGAGACTCCAAGTATCTTTATAAGGGTGCTCTTGGCGTTTGCTTAACAGGGCGCAGAGTCTCTTTTCCTTGATGGTCAAGATAACCACATCAACGGCAACTGAGGGTTTGGCAAAATTGTCAGGGTTATAGGTTTGTAAGAAGGTTTGTTCGTCTTTAGGGTTCATGGTTCACACCTTATATATATATAGCATATATGCAATTTATATATAAGTCAAGTGTAAAAGGGTATTGAGGTGGCTCGAGCGATTAAATCCTCCCCAACCCAAGCATTCTCCCTTTGGTCAGAACCTTTAAATCCTCCCCAACCCTCCTTTAAAAAGGAGGGAGTTAAAACCGTTTCCCCCTTGCCCAAGGGGGGATTAAGGGGGATTTCCCAACTCACTTTGCCCATAAGGCTGTTTTTACTTACTCCGTCAAACTCGCTAAACTTGGCAAGCTAACTGTAAACGTTGCACCTTGCCCCAGGCTCGAGCTTACGCTTATCTCTCCGCCATGCTGCTCAGCAATGCGCTTGGCAACACTAAGCCCGACCCCGACCCCACCGCGTTTGGTAAAAAAGCGATCGAAAAGTTTAGGTAGGTCTTCAGGGTCTATACCTTCCCCTTGATCTTTCACACTTATTTCAAACTGGTCAGCCTTTTGGCTTAGCTCGAGCCTGACTTTATCGGCACTACCGCTCGCCTGTACCGCATTGCGCACCAGATTTCGT
>JAHEBB010000186.1 GCA_024642575.1 Trueperaceae bacterium
TTTCTAAAATGGGAAAACGGGGGAGGGCAAGCTCTAAGGTATGCTCGAGCCAAGCCCAATCAACCGCTTGATTATCGCCAGCAGGTTCGTCTAAGTTTGATAAACCAAAAATGAGCCTTTCACCTTCACTGCGCAAGTAAACGCCTGTGGTCATATCAATGATGAGCGGACTAGGGTGAGGAAAAATTTTGACAGGTTCGGTTGTGTAAATATTTCGCCGATAAGGCAAAACGGGGATGTCTAGACCTGCTCTTTTGCCCAGTTCAGAACCAAAAGCACCTGAAGCATTTAAGACAGCATCAGCGTTAAGCGTTTCCGTTTGGGTTTTAATTTCCCAGCCAGATGCACTAGGCTCGAGCGCCAAAACCTCGGTATCTAGCTTGACGCTTGCCCCTTGGCGTTTGGCAGCATTTAAAAAGCCCATTGTTATACCGTGCGGGTCTAAGATGCCATCATCGGGGCCAAAGCTCGAGCCTGCCAACCCCTCGATATTCAAATAGGGAAAGCGCTTTAAGGTCTCAGCCAGATTCAGTGCCTCAACGTTTGCGCCCAAGCTTTGCTGTAATTGCTGCTGTTTTTGCCAGCCCTCTAACATGGCATCAGAAAGTAAAAACAAATATCCAACCTTACGGTAACTGGCATCTTCACCTGTTAGCTCTTTAAAATGGGTAAACGTTCTGGCACTATAAAGCGACATTTTGATGTTTTCGGGGTGGGAAAACTGATGCCTTATGCCAGCAGCAGACTTTGCCGTAGAGCCCATAGCTGGGCCAGGGTTGCGCTCGAGCACCGTAACCTTGGCCCCTCGTTGGCTTAGATAATAGGCACAACTTGCACCTACAATGCCAGCTCCAATAATTGCGATATGCATAAGCCTCAGTCTATCGTTTTGGTAGCAGGAATGGTGGCGTTTTGTTTTACCTTTATATATGTGGCGTTTGGAAATCGCACCGTCAGACTACTTTTCCTTTTCCCTTATTAAGTTAGCGAATTTTAACGATTGTCCCTAAAGAAACGTTAAACTGGCGCGTTATTCTTAAGTCAGGTGAGATATTATGAATCTAATTCAAGGCGCAGAAGAAGCGATTCGCCTTTTTGAAATGCGACAATCTGTAAGCGAAAACGAGCTGATTATTGAAAGGGTGCGGCACATCCTTAAAGAGATAAAACTCAAAGGCGATGAGGCTGTTCGAGGTTTTACCCAGACTTTTGACGGTGCCTGGCTCGAGGATTTTCGGGTGCCTGAGGCAGCCTTTCTAGCAGCCGAGACCAAGCTTGATAAAGCGCTTAAAGACGCCATTGCCCTTGCTGCTAAGCGTATTAGGGCATTTTATGAACATCAGCCTAAAGAGGGTTTTATTCAGCAAGAGGATGGAGCGCTTTTAGGGCAACTTGTTAGGCCGCTCGAGCGTATCGCTTGCTACGTTCCTGGGGGGCAAGCTCCTCTTTTTAGCACCTTACTTATGACTGTTGTGCCCGCACAGGTAGCAGGCGTGCCAGATATTGTGGTGGCGAGCCCTGCCAATGCTCAAGGTGAGATTGCTCCAGAAATACTCGTGGCGGCAAACCTGATTGGTATTAAGACAATTTACCGACTTGGGGCAGCAGTAGCGGTGGGCGCACTGGCTTACGGAACTGAGAGCATCAAACGTGTGGATAAGATTGTCGGCCCTGGCAATGTCTACACTATGGCTGCCAAAAAATTGGTTTATGGAGATGTAGGTATAGAAGCACTACCTGGCCCGACAGAAACCTTGGTGATTGCCGACGAAACAGCCGACCTCAACCACGTACTCGCGGATTTATTGGCGCAGGCTGAGCATGACGCGGCGCAACCTGTCTTGGTAACGGATAGTCCTCAACTAGCTCGAGCAGTGCAAGGGAGTCTAGAGGCAGCCATTAACGGACTTCCTGACCCTAGGATGGCGCTCGAGTCTTGTACTGAGCGAGGGTTTATAGTCCTGGTTGAAAACCTTGATGAAGCGCTTAACGTTGCCAATGCCTACGCCCCTGAGCATTTATGTTTACTGGTGAAAGACCCTTGGTCGCTTATTCCGTCTGTTAAGCATGCAGGGGGCTTGTTTATTGGTGAGCATAGTATGGAAGCCCTAGGTGACTATATTATTGGCCCGAGCCATGTCATGCCAACAGGAGGCACAGCTCGCTTTAGTAGCGCCATAAATGTAAGAGATTTCCAGAAAGTTATCCCTCTGATAAGTTTAAATAAAGAGACTGTAACTGCT
This sequence comes from Trueperaceae bacterium, assembly GCA_024642575.1. Lineage (GTDB taxonomy): Bacteria > Deinococcota > Deinococci > Deinococcales > Trueperaceae > JAHEBB01. The sequence goes on from JAHEBB010000186.1 coordinate 2,244, forward strand.
ATTGGCCCAGCAGGAGCGAAAATGGCCAGAGCCGAAGGATTAGAAGCACATGCTAGGGCAATTGAGTCCCGTCTCAAGGGCGATTAAACAACAAATCAATAGACCCATCCATTACTGGAAATATGTTTTTGCAGTCTTACTGGCTCTGTTGACCTTTGGTCTTTTAGAGGCAGCGTCAATTTTGCTTTATCCGCAGCTTAGTAAGTTGAGCTGCACTGCTGATACCATTTTGGTGATGGGAGCGGCGCAGTATAATGGGGTTCCTTCGCCAGCTTTTCAGCGCCGTCTCGATAAAGCGCTCGAGCTTTATAAGCAAGGGTGTGGCTCGAGCATTTTGGTAACAGGGGGCTCGCAAATTGGCGACAATTACAGCGAAGGTTTAACAGGTGCTGCCTATCTTTATAGCTATGGTGTGCCCATAAGCGCGCTGTTAAGCGAAACCAAAAGCAGCACCAGTGTCGAAAATCTCGAATTTAGTAAAAGCCTCATCCCTGAGGGAAAAATTACGATTGTTACCGATGATTTGCATGCTTACCGCAGCTGGTATCTGGCAAAGCATTTGGGGTATAGCGCTGAGGTTGTTGGTGTATTTGTACCTTATCAGCGCTGGCTTTATGGCCTTAAAGAACTTATTAAAATAACAGCTTATCAACTAGGATTTATTCAATTGCGCTGATTATCCAAAAACTGTTTGCATCCAAGCTGCAAATTGAAGCATAGCTTAGAATGTGAGAATGAATTTTATACTATTCTTCTCACAAGCGCTAAGCATCTCTGTCGTCGGTTTGCAGTCTTTAATGTAATTAAAGAAGTTAAGTTCAAAGTCTGTGGATTGCAGGCAAGGAATCTAAGTGCAAATTCAAGGAGGTTGGAAAGATATGAGGAAATACAGTTTTCTGGGTATCGCTCTTTTGGTTTCATGGATGATGGTAGCCTGTTCTTCAACACCAGCTGCAAAAACATCCTTTGCTGCTAGCCTAACTGGTGGCGCAGAAGTACCAGCCGTAACAACAACGGGTACAGGTTCGGCAACGGTGACCTTGAGTGGAAAAACCGTGACCGTAAGTGGAACTTATAATGGATTATCAGGTGCTGCAAGTGCGGCTCATATTCACGGACCTGCAGCTAAAACTGCCTCAGCAGGAGTTATCCTTGCGCTTACCGTAACTGAAGGTGCGACTGCTGGCTCTGGAACGATTGCTGGAACAGGAACCCTTACCGATGCTCAAATCACAGAAATGAGAGATGGTCTTTACTACATTAATGTGCATACTGCCGCCAATGCCAAAGGAGAGATTCGCGGTCAAGTAGAGTAAAACTCCTTTACCAAATGAAACGCGGACGGCAGACTATGCCGTCCGTTTTTCGTTAGACTAGGGAGGTGTACAGTGTTGACCAGGTGTTTTTGCGTCTTAGAGGAGGGCAGCTCGAGCTTCTCTTGGTCTTAGAAAATCTTGCGGGCGCTCGCCTGCGTCAAACCCTGACCTACCCAACACGAAGCAGCATAGATGCGGTAAAACGTGCTGCCAAACAACTAGCCTACCGAGGCGATGTTGCCAGCGTAAAAAATACGCGCTTTCGCCGAGAAGATCGTGGTGAGCTTAAAGATGATGGGGAGTTAAAACGCTTATTCATTTCTGAATTTGCTTATCACAATGAGGATGATGCATGGGACTAAAACTGGCTACTCTGGTTTACGTAAAACAAGACGGCAAAACGCTTATGCTGCATAAAGCCAAAGGCTTTCAAAAAGGCAAATGGAATGGCCTTGGAGGAAAGCTCGAGCCTGGTGAATCCCCTGAAGAGTGTATGCGCCGTGAGGTTTTTGAAGAGTCAGGCTTAGCTGTAAAAAAAGCTCAACTTAAAGGCTTTTTAACCTGGCCACAATTTGACGAAGAAGATGATTGGTACGCATTTGTTTATGTTGTTACCGACTTTTCTGGTGAACTCAAAGCCAGTGATGAAGGCGAACTTCACTGGATACCCAACGAAGAGGTAATGGATTTAAACCTCTATGATGGCGACAGAGTATTTTTACCCTGGCTAGAAAAAAACCGCCTTTTTAGCGGCAAGTTTCGCTATGAAAAAGGCGAGTTTAAAGATTATGAGGTTGTTTTTTACTGAGAAATATTTCTAAACTTGTAAATCATAATAGATTTTTGAGTTTCTAAAAAGAAAGCTCCTTAAAGGAAAAAAGAGGATGCATGGTAGCACCCTCTTAAACTTCTCCCAAATAAGCTTTTTTCATTGCTTCATTATTGAGTAAGTCTTTAGCAGGTCCGCTAAGAACTACTTCACCTGTTTGGAGCACATAGCCTCTATCAGCAATGGACAGGGCAACATTGGCATTTTGCTCAACAACAAATACGCTGATGCCACGTTCATTTACTTGCTTAATGATTTCAAAAATGCGCTCAACAAAGAGAGGTGCTAAACCCATACTAGGCTCATCCATTAAGATGAGTTTGGGGCGGCTCATGAGAGCACGGCCCATAGCGAGCATTTGTTGCTCCCCACCGCTCATGGTGCCGCCTTTTTGACCCAGGCGTTCCTTGATTCTGGGAAAAAGGTCAAAAACATAATCCATATCTTCTTTGATGGCTTTTTTGTCTTCGCGGAGATAAGCGCCCATTTCCAGATTTTCTAACACGGTCATTTTGGGGAAGATGCGGCGGTTTTCGGGTACAACGGCCATGCCGCGCTGAATTCGCTCAGCGGTGCTAAGGTTTTCGGCGCGCTCACCGCGAAAATACATTTCACCTTCTGATACTTTGACGATACCCAGAATGGTTTTTAGAGTTGTTGATTTACCACTGGCATTACCACCAAGCAGGCAAACCATTTCACCAGGATAGATCACCATATCGACATCGGTCAAAATGCGAATGGGGCCGTAATGCGTGGTGACTTTTTTAAGTTCTAAGAGCTTTTCACGTTCTGCCACCTTAAATCGTTCTCCCATCCATCTTGGCAGCTTTTTGCACTTCGGTTTCCTCTTTACCTTCAGCTTTTTTACCGAGATAGGCTTCAATCACTGTGGGGTCATTGACGACATCTTGATAGCTGCCTTCAGCAATTTTTTGACCATAATCCAAGACGACAACACGGTCGCTAATTTCGCCCACCAGATTCATTTTGTGTTCAACGAGCAAAATCGTGTAGCCACCCTGGTCGCGCATACGGCGAATGATCTGGGTTATTTCTCTGGTTTCTTTGGGGTTCATGCCTGCACTGGGTTCATCTAGGAGCAAAAGTTTTGCGCCGGTTGCCATGGCTCTTGCCATTTCAGTACGGCGACGATTGGCATAAGAAAGCACAAAAACAGGTTGATGCAGTCTAAAGCTTTGCAGTCTTGGTCCAAAAAAAGCTAGTTTTTCAACAGCATATTCGCGCATCGCTTTTTCTTGAGCAAGGTAACCTGGGGTTCTCAGTAAAGCGGATAGCCAGTTGCTTTTTAGCTTGTGGTGCTGTGACACCAGAACATTTTCAAGAATGGTCATGTTCATAAATAAGCGCAGGTTTTGAAACGTTCGAGCGACACCTAAATCAACAATTTGATTGGGTTTTTTACCGGCAATGCTGCTACCTTCAAATTTTATGTCACCTGTGTCAGGAGTATAAACGCCTGTTATAAGGTTAAAGAGGGTAGTTTTGCCAGCGCCGTTTGGGCCAATAACGGAGACGATTTCGCCTTGTCCCACACTAATGCTGACATCATTCATGGCTTTTAGACCACCAAAGGATTTGCTTATATTTTTTACTTCAAGCATAGCCATTTAGATTCCCTCCTCGCTCGAGCCTTCAAGATTTGCAGCTCCCCCAGCGCGGTTGAGTTCGGGATTGGTAAGCCAGGCATCTTGTTTACGCTCCTCTTCGGTAGGCTCATCAAGCTTTTCTCTAAAGAGCCAGCTCCAGGTAAATTCATGACGACCAACAATGCCCGAAGGTCTAAAAATCATAATGACAATAAGCAAAATGGCAAGCGCAATACCCCGCATACCGAAACCTCGGAAGGTCCCAGTTAGCCAGCCTGCACCAGGACTTATGCCACCAATGAGTAGAGTTAAAATCCCAGCACCCAAAAGGGCATAAACGACCCAGCCAACCCCTTTGGTTTTGTCACCTACATTGGGTAAAAAAGGCATGATGACAAAGGGAATTAAAAAGACATATAGCCCTATTTTCCCAAGATTGATACCAGGGAAGACAGGACTACCCAGAAGCAAAATGAACAAACTTGCGGTAAACAGCCAAATTGCCCAGTTAGGTAATCGTTTGCCACTACGGTTAAAGGAGCGGAAAAGCAAGAAGGCTGCACCAGCAATAATTAAAATGATACCTATAAACTCGAGCCATCTTGAAATCGCGTAAATCTCTTCAAGGGGGTCTCCGTATTGCCTTACAAAGATAACCAGTGCCGTACCTACCAGCACGCCTGTTATAGACCCTGTACCGCCTGCTGAAATAGCCACCAAGAAGAAAAAGGTTAGGGTAAACAAGAAATTATCTAGCCTTGCATTACCTAGCCAGCTCACCCAAAGCCCGCCTGCAATCCCAGCAAAAAAAGCGCTGATGACAAAGCCCAAAACCTTATGATAGGCAAGATTAATGCCCATGGCTTCAGAAGCAATCTCATCTTCACGAATGGATTCCATAGCGCGTCCGTAGCTGCTGTATTTAAGCTTGGAAATAATAAAGAGAGTAAAGGCTAAAAAGCCAAAGGTCCACCAGACGCTTTTACCAAACTCGGAAGGAACCCCTGCAAACCCAAGAGCACCATTAGTAAGAGGGGCAAAGATACGGGTTGATGCTGACAAGCGAATAATTTCGCCAAAGCCAAAGGTTACAATCGCAAGGTAGTCACCGCGTAACCTCAAACTTGGAATGCCGACAATAAGGCCGGCGATAGCCGCAACAACCCCACCAAGAAAAATGGCAACAAGAAAGCGCAGCCACAAGCTGCCATCACCTGTGAGGGCTCCAAGGCCAATAGAGCTAAATAGGTTACTTACACTAAGCCCTACGGTGGTTTCAGTCATGGCACTGCGACCTGAGTCAAGAATGCGCTGCCTGGCATCATCTGACAAAATAAGCAAGGCTGTCGTATAGCCACCAATGAGCATAAAGCCGTGATGACCTAAAGATAAAATGCCCAGGGTTCCGTTAATCAGATTGAGGCTTACGGTAGCCACACCCCAAATGGCAAATAGAGCCAGTGCTTGGCTTAGTTTAGCGCTGCCTAACCCAGTTAAAAACCAGAGTGCCAGGATGCAGATAAGACCTGTGCCTAAAGTCAATAAAATGTTCCGCCCACGATTTTGCTGAAAGGCCAGGGTTTTAGTGCGTTCAACAACCTGAGGGTTTTGATCTAAACGTGAAGAGGTGACAGCCATTAGACTTTCTCCGAGAGGTCTTCGCCGACGATACCGCTAGGTCTGACCAGTAGAACAATAATCAAAAGGATAAAGGCAAAGGTATCTTTAAACTCGGTGACCCCTTGAAAATTGGCGGTTTTGGGGAAAATAGCCGTGGTAAAGTTTTCCAAAAAGCCAATGATAACCGCGCCAATGACAGCGCCGGGCAAGCTGCCAATACCGCCAATAACCGCAGCGGAAAAGGCTTTAATACCAGGCAAGATGCCCAAAATGGCAGGCTGGTTTAGGCTACCGAAATTTAAACCCCACATGGCGCCACCTGCCGCCGCCAGCATAGAGCCAAGCAAAAAGGTGGTGGCAATGACCTTATTGACGCTTACGCCCATCATCTGAGCTGTTTCAGCATCTTGCGCTGAGGCGCGCATGGCTTTACCCAGTCTGCTACGATTAACAAAAAGCGTCAAGACAACTACCAAAATGGCCGTAATAACAGGAATAGCTAAAAGAAGCCAATTTGAAAAGACCTGCCCATTCCCAATAGTAAATTGCACTGGCTGAATAAGCGGAGTGTTAGGTCTAAAAGGGGTTTGACGGTTGGTGAAGACCAAAAGCCCTAAGTTTTGCAGTAAAAAAGAAACCGCAATGGCTGTAATCAGGAGCGAATTGCGCGGGGCGGTTCTTAAGGGAAAATAAGCAACTCGGTCAATGACGATGCCTAAGACGCCAGTAAAGAGCATAGAGCAAACCAAGGCTAGCCAAAAAGGAAAGGTAAGGCTCGAGACTAAAATCGTCAGGCCTACAAAAATAATCCCTCCTCCAGCTAATACCAGTGGGTCGCGCATGCTGCCTCTAAAAAACTCGAGTACGCGCATGCTGCCATAAGCAATAATGGCTGCGTAAATGGCTGAAACCAGCCAAGGATAAGGTGTGAAGGTGAAAAAAAAGTAGGTCATAAAGGCACCTACCATAAAGACTTCGCCGTGAGCAAAATTGATCAGGCGGATAATCCCGTAAACCAGGGTATAGCCAAGGGCAATAAGGGCGTAAAGGCTGCCTAATTTAAGCGATTCGATAAACGCCCTCAGAAAAAACGCGGTATTAAACCTGGGATCAATCTGGTAAAGATAGACGATTCTACCTATGATGATGACGGCGATAGCGACGATTAACAACCAGGGTAGCCAGTTGATTTTTCGCTTCGCGCTATTAACGCTAGATACTGCCAATGTTGTCACTCCCTTTTCTGTCATTTTAAGACGTCTGCTAAAAAGCAGACCGACACGTGAACCTGTCTTTAAGACTGAGCTTCCAAATGCTAACAAAGCCAAGTGCCCTCTGGCTAGAGCCTGCATTTGTTGTAAGGATACCTTAGAACGCCCTAAGGGAAACCTGGATGATAAGTTAAGTAGCCTGATTTGGGTTTTAGATTCGGGCTTTATCCAGAAAAAAGCCGTTAACATTTGCTGCTAACGGTCAATTCTCATCAACGAAGTCCGCTTTAATACCTTTCGCTAACCGTTTTCATTTCCATAAAGAGGCGCAAATAGTCAGGTCCACCTGCTTTGGCATTGGAACCTGACATATAAAAGCCGCCAAAGGGTTGTACGCCTACCAGTGCCCCTGTAATTTTGCGGTTTAGGTAAAGGTTGCCGACCATAAATTCGCGTCTGGCTTTTTCTAACCTTTCGCGGCTTTTGCTAAGGACACCCCCTGTTAGACCATAAATGGTTGCATTGGCAATGTCTAGCGCATGCTCATAATCTTTGGCTTTCATAACAGATACCACAGGACCAAAAATTTCTTCGCAGGCAACGCTCGAGCCTTGGGGTACATTGGCAAAAACGGTTGGTTCGATAAAATAGCCATTACCCTCAGCACGTTTACCCCCTTGAACCAGTTTGGCTTCTACTTTGCCCATTTCAAGATAGTGCTCAATTTTTTCAACTGACTTTTCGTTAATGACTGCGGCGACATTGGCATTATCTTCAGCGGGACCAAGCTTGAGTGCTACAACCTTGTGGGTAAAGCGCTCGAGCACATCTTCATAAACCTCTTCAACCACAATCAGGCGACTCATAGCGCTACACTTTTGCCCTTGAAAACCGTAACCACTGGTTGCAGCAACACTGGCTGCAAAGTCTAGGTCTACGGTTTCATCGACAATAAGAGCGTCTTTGCCACCCATTTCAGCAAACACTTTTTTGAGCCATTTTTGCCCAGGCTGAACCTTAGCAGCCCTTTCGTTAATGCGCATACCTGTGTTGACTGAACCCGTAAAGTTAATAAAACGGGTTTTAGGATGGTCAACCAGGGCATCCCCTAAAAC
>JAHEBB010000672.1 GCA_024642575.1 Trueperaceae bacterium
TGTTGGTACTGCGCAATAAAAACTCTTGCTAAGGTCATATGCTCAAACTCACGCAAGTAGCTAAGTTCATCATCTGCTTTTAAGCCTTGTTTTTGCGCCCATGCTAATGCTTTACTAAAGTTGCCTTGTTTGAGCCAGAGTTGGGCTTTGAGTGCGCTTACAGGCTTTATGTTTGGTATATGAATCTGCTCAAAAGTCTTCTCGGCATCATCTAAATATTCCAGTGCAGTACTCAAGTCATCTTGAGCCTCAAAACGTTTAGCCTGAAAAATAAGATTTCGGTAAGTATGCATAATATCTGTATTTTTTTCTTCTAACGCTTTGCTTTGCTGTAAGTGCTCTTTGGCAAGCTCTAGTTTGCCTTGCTCAAGATAAAGTTCGCCCAAACCTAAATGTAGTATTGCTACTCTGTGACTTATGGCGTCTTCTTGTTTGGCGACAAATGCCAAGGCTTGCTTATAAACCTCTATAGCCTCAAAAAGACGCCCCATTCCAATCTTCATATCAGCCATGGCAAAGACACCACTAATGCTCGCCATAACCTCATCTGTTTTTTCAAAAGCATTCATTCCTTCAGCTGTTGACTGAAAGGCTTCCTCTAAATTGCCCCTTGTCCAGTGAGCTAGCCCTAAAAGGGCAAGAGGAATACCACGACCCTGATAGTCATCTTCGGGTAAAAACGCTAGGGCTATTTTGCAGTGCTGAATTGTGGCTGGCATATCACCCAGCGCTTGTGCTTTGTAAGCTCTTGCTGAGGCAATGGTTACGGGTAAGGCTTTGAATTCTGCTTCATCACTAACCACTTTTTCATCAAGCGGTTGCGCTGAAGAACCCTCTAAGTAGCGCTCAGCGTTAGCTAAATGAGCTTCCATAGCTTCAAATTCACCTTGATTTAATAACGCCCAAGCGTAACCAGCACTCAGCACAGGTCTAGCTTGAAGCAGTTCCTTGGGCAACTTTTTAGCCCAACTATGCCATAAGTCTGACTGAAAACTTATATCCATAGCTCGCCATGTTCGTTCAATTAGGGCAGCCGCCTGTTCGAATGCTTCAGCTGCAAGCGCATGATAAATGGCTTCTGAAACCAAATCATTTTGTTCAAACCATTGACTTGCTCGCCTATGCAAATCACTCACAAGATCAGGCTGCTCTTTGCGTAACCTTGTTTGTAAGACATCAGCAAAAAGATGATGATAACGAAACCAGCCACGTTTATTGTCTAAGGGAATCAAAAATAAATTGTTTCGCTCTAAGGTTTCGAGCATAGCTTCAGCATTAACTTGTTTTGTTACCGCATTACAAAGAGAGGCGCTTAAACGCTCAAGAATAGATGTTTGTAATAAAAATAAACGCTCAGCTTCTGATAGGTTTTGCAGAACTTCTTCAGCAAGGTAATCTAGTACAAAATGATGATCGCCTGCGAACGACTTAATAAAACCTGCTGGGTCACCTGATCCTTTCATAGATAAGGCAGCAAGCTGCAAGCCTGCCGCCCATCCTTCAGTTCTTTGTTCTAACAGAGCAATGTCTTCTTCTGAAAAATGTATACGCGTTAAGCTGCTTAAAAACTCAGCCACCTCAGAACCAGCAAACCTTAAATCACTTGCCCGAACTTCTGTGAGTTCACCCCGCACTCGCAAGCGTGGTAATGGCAACAGTGGGTCTTCTCTTGTGGTCATAACGAGATGAAGCTGTTGTGGCTGATGGTCTAAAAGAAAGGTCAAAGCAGCATCAATCTGGCTGTTGTCGATTAAGTGGTAATCGTCCAGCACTAGAAAAAAAGACGTTTCAACGGTTGCCAAATGGTTAAGTAATGATGTTAAAAATAAGTCATCAGAAGAAAAAGTAGGGGACTCGAGCACCCCCCCAAGTTCCTCAGTAATTGTAGGTGATACCTTTTCTAAAGAAGCAATGAGGTGCGAGAAAAAACGCCTAGGCTCATTGTCTTTGTCATCTAAAGAAAACCAAGCGACCCTGTCATTTTGACCCGCAAACCAGCTACTCACCAGCGTTGTTTTTCCAAACCCTGCAGGTGCAGATATTAAGGTGAACTTACGCTCGAGCCCCTCATTTAGTTTTTCAAGCAAGTGATTGCGCTTAACCCAATTTGCTTTGACGTTAGGTTGATATAGCTTTGTCGCTAAAATGGGCACCATCATAAGCTTAGTTTAAAGTAGATTTCATTAGTCTGTTGGGATTCGGGAAAACGGAATAATATCATCTGGAGAGAAGGTTATCAGTTGCGTTTTTTGTTCTTTGGGTTTTGGCAGGTCTGCCATCGGATGTTTTGTTACAAAGCCTCGGCGATAGACCCAGTTAGCAAAAACTCTCAAGGCACGATCATAGTTTGCCAAGGAGTTTCGTGCCACATCGGTATAAGACATGAGCCAGCGACGTATAGAACGTTCAGTAAATTCTTCAATGGTTTCTATTTGACTGAAAGTGTGATACCACGTTAACCGATCACGGTAATAGATAACTGTGGCCTTTGAGTTACCTTTGTATTGTTGTTCCTCTAGAATTTCCCCAACAACGTCCATAAAAAGCATTTAACCAACCTTTCTTGTGACCTTCTGAGCACTTTTCAAGGTTGGTTAATCTTGCTTTAGTTTCTCATCTTGAATTACGTTCAGGACGAGATTTCTCTTGGTGGAGCCAAGGGGATTCGAACCCCTGACCTTCTGAATGCCATT
>JAHEBB010000673.1 GCA_024642575.1 Trueperaceae bacterium
GGTATCAGCAATATCTTTGATGCCTGCGGTAAACCAACCTACTTCTCCTGCGCTTAAACTTTCAGTTACTAGCAGGTCAGGCTGAAACACACCCACCCTATCAACTTCAAAGGTTTTCCCTGTACTTACAATTTTGACGGTGTCACCTTTTTTCATGGTGCCATCAAATACGCGGACAAAGGGTAAAACTCCCTGATAGCTATCAAAGACTGCATCAAAGATAAGGCAACTTAGCGGCTCCGAGGTATCGCCTTTAGGGGCTGGCAAGTACCTGACAACCCCCTCTAAAACATCTTCAACATTAAGCCCTGTTTTAGCTGAAACCGCGACTGCATGCTCGCCAGGAATACCAATCACTTCTTCAAGTTCTTTGATGGCCGACGGTATATCTGCATTGGGCAGGTCAATTTTATTAACCACGGGTAAAACCTCGAGGTTATTGTCGGTAGCCAGATAGGCATTTTGAATGGTCTGAGCCTCGACGCCTTGACTGGCGTCAATGACCAGCAAAACACCTTCGCAGGCTCTTAAGGCACGCGAGACTTCATAGTTAAAATCTACGTGTCCTGGCGTATCAATCAGGTTAAAAAGATAGCGTTTTCCGTCCTTTGCATCATAAAAGAGTCTAACCGGCGTGGCTTTAATGGTGATACCACGTTCACGCTCGAGCTCCAAAGTGTCCAGCATTTGATCGCGCTTGTTGCGGTCACTCACGCTGCGAGTTATTTCCAAAATACGATCCGCCAGCGTAGATTTACCATGATCTACATGGGCAATGATCGAGAAGTTACGAATTTCCATCAGAGTATTGTACAGAACCCAGGTGAAGATTACGCTGAGCTTATACACAAAGCAGTTGCATAAGTCAATTTCCATCAAAGCGAGATTGCAGCTCAACAAAAGCGAATTACCTTATGAAATGATCGGAAAAACTAGCGAAATGTTATCCCTAAATCGGTAACTATTCTGGTAAGAATAGAGATGGACTTCAATGTTTGGACAGCTTTTCGATCAAATTTAGGAAAGCTAATAACAAGGTCTGGGTGTAAATGCTTGTGAAAGCTGATCAGCTTTACATGGAATAAAGCTTTCCATGGTCTGATTATAAACTGAGTTGGGTGTCTGATTGTCTAAACTCGAATGCCTCCTTTGTTGGTTGTAGTCCTGAATATAACTGTTTAGGTAAGACTTGGCTTCTGGAATAGATAGGTAAGCCCTGAGATAGACCTCCTCATACTTTAAACTCCTCCAAAACCGTTCAATAAAGACATTATCAATCCATCTGCCCTTACCGTCCATGCTGATTTGGATATCGTGCTGTTTGAGGATACTTGTGAACTCATGACTGGTAAATTGACTACCCTGATCGGTATTAAAGATTTCAGGTCTAGGGTAATGAGCTAAAGCTTCTTGTAAGGCATCGGTGCAGAACCTGGTATCTAAGGTATTGCTTAACCTCCAGGCTAGAATTTTACGACTGAACAAATCCATGATGGCTACCAGGTAACAGAAACCTCTAGACATTTGTATATAGGTGATGTCACTGACCCATACCTGGTTTGCTCTTTCAACACTTAGACCTTTCAGCAAATAGGGGTAAACACTATGAGTCTTGTTTGCTAATGAGGTCTTTGGTTTTGGATAGATGGCTATGATGCCCATCAGCCTCATTAGGCGTTGGACCTTTTTTCGACTGACCTCGAAACCTTGATCCCTTAGCCTATTTCGCATCTGTCTTGAGCCTAAATGTGGCATAGCTAAGTGCAACTGATCTATGGCTTTCATCAACGCTAAGGTTTCATCATTAACAGGACTAGGTCCATAGTAATAGCTACTACGAGGCAGTTTTAAGAGTTGACACTGCCTACTAATGGATAGGTCTGATGATTTATCAATCATGGCTTTTCTTTCAGTTTGGCTCAGTCCTTGAGCCCTCGTGACAAAAAATCTCGTTCGACTACCAATTCACCTATCTTGGCATGCAAGTCTTTAATCTCTGCTTCTTTATCTCGTTTCTTATCTCCTGCAGCCTCAAAGACCTCAATGGCATTATCCAGTAGCTGTTTCTTCCAGGCTGCTACCTGACTACCATGTACCCCATATTCTTGAGCTATTTCAGCTGTTGTTTTTTCTTCTTTAGCTGCTGCTAGAGCTACTTTCGCCTTAAACGCTGCACTATGGTTCCGATACTTCTTTTTCATAAACTGCTCCTTCTTGATAGGTTACTGCCTTTCCAATTAGAGCTGTCCAGGTTTTGGCGTCCACTTCTAATTGAGGCAGCCTAGAAATTTCAGTTGCTATTTTGGCAATAGTTGATGCAATTCTTAGAGCTTTTTAAAATAATCAGTCAAAGAAATAGTAAAGAACATTAAGAGGTTTAAGGTTTTTTTTATCCTCTAATTTTAAAAATCGTAACTTATACCCATCTTCTATCGATTGCCGATTTGTACAACAGTTTATTTATATTTTTTAGAATTAAACACCTTGCCAAAAATGATAAAATTATAAGGAATGGAGGTTTTCATGAATATCCTACTCTGGATCATTTTTGGTGCTTTAGCAGGTTGGCTCGCTTCAATGATTACCAAATCTTCACAAAGTTTAATCGTTGATATTATCGTCGGTGTGGTGGGAGCCTTTATAGGGGGATTTGTGTTTAATGCGCTTGGTCGTAGTGGTGTGACTGGCTTTA
>JAHEBB010000674.1 GCA_024642575.1 Trueperaceae bacterium
TGTTTTAGGGAATTTGCTGGCGGACTTAGTCTATCCGCTGGTTGATCCAAGGTTAAGATACAGCTAAGGAGGCAAGATGAAGCGTTTAACAAGTTTATTGGCAGTTTTAGCTCTTGTGGGTTGGGTAGGTGCTCAGCAACAAGGGGGTAGCATGGTGGTTACCTATAAAGATGACATTGCCACACTTGACCCCGCCATTGGTTATGACTGGCAAAACTGGTCCATTATTAAAAGCATGTTTGATGGGCTTATGGATTATGAACCCGGTACCACCAAACTGGTACCTCACCTGGCAGAATCTTATGGTGTGTCTGAAGACGGCAAAACCTATACCTTTAATTTAAGAACTGGGGTTAAGTTTCATAATGGGCGCGAAATGACCGCTGATGATGTCAAGTACTCGCTCGAGCGTACCCTAAACCCCGAGACTCGCAGCCCTGGTCAAGGGTTTTTCACCATCATTAGTGGTGCGCAAGACTTTATAGATGGCAATGCAACTGAAGTCACCGGCATTAAAGTCACTGACGCAAGCACCGTCGAAATAAGCCTAGACGCCCCTGACGCCTCCTTTTTGCACCGCATGGCTATTAACTTTTCTTATGTTGTTCCTAAAGAAGCAGTCGAAGAATACGGCGAAGACTTTGGGCGCAACCCTGTGGGTACAGGCGCATTTATGCTTAAAGACTGGCAACTTGGGCAACAACTCACGATAGAGCGCTTCACTGACTACTTTGAAACAGGCTTACCCTATCTCGATGAAATCACCTATCAAGTAGGTGTAGAACCCACGGTTGCCCTGCTCCGTTTACAAAAAGGCGAAGTGGATATCTTAGGTGACGGCATCCCCCCTGCTCAATTTGTTGACACTTTTAATGATGAGGCCAATAAAGACCTGATTGCTTTTGGCCCTCAGTTACAAACAGGCTACATCACCATGAATGTCACCATTCCACCGTTTGATAATGTCAAGGTGCGCCAGGCTGTCAATATGGCAATTAGCAAAGACCGCATTGTGCGCATCATTAATGGACGTGCCACCCCTGCCAACCAAGTTTTGCCTCCGCTTATGCCCGGCTATGATGACAGCTATGCAGGTTATGCCTTTGATGTAGAAGCCGCCAAAGCTCTACTTGCCGAGGCTGGTTTTGCCGATGGCTTTAACACTATTCTCTATGCCAATAATACCGATCCCAATCCGCGCATTGCCCAGAGCATTCAACAAGATTTGGCTGCTATTGGCATAACGGTAGAACTACGCACCCAGGCTCAAAGCACTGTGATTGAAGCTGGCGGCACCGAAGGTTTAGATGGCGCGCCCATGATCTGGTCTGGTGGCATGGCCTGGATCGCCGATTACCCTGACCCAAACAACTTTTACTGGCCAATTCTAGGCTGCGCTGGTGCAGTTCCTGGTGGTTGGAACTGGTCATGGTACTGCAATCAAGACTTAGAAGCCAAAGCCGCTGAAGCTGACGCTATGGTTCAAGCCGATCAAGAAGAGGCTCGCTTAGCTCTATGGAAAGATATTTATGGTCAAATCATGGCAGATGCCCCTTGGGTACCTATTTTTAATGAAACCCGCTACACCATGCACAGCGCCCGTTTAGGTGGCGACTACAGCATCTTTATTGACCCGATTCATATTCCTGTTAATTACGATCACGTTTTTGTGAAGTAAGTAAAATTTCTTCTTGCCTCCCTGTTAGGGAGGCAGAAACCTTTTGGCTAAAGCAGTAAAATATAAACTAACACCAGGTACATCAAGTTAAATCTCCCTTCATCCCTCCCAAATCAAGTTTGGGACAGGCTCTTTTTTAAAGGGGGAAAGTTTTAAAGGTCTCCCCTTTCTCAAAGGGAAGCTAGAGAGGGTTCAAGACAGGAGAAACCATGAGCTATACCATTCATAAACACCACAGTCACTACGGTTGGGATAACAGCTTTGAGAACGTACAGAGCATAAAACCTGGCGAAACCATCACCTTTGAAACCATTGATGCCAGTGGTGCACAGTTAAACAGCAAGTCAACCGTGCAAGATGTCGTAACCCTAGATTTTGGCAAGGTAAACCCTGTTACTGGCCCTGTTTTTATAGAAGGTGCCAAACCTGGTGACGCGCTAAAAGTAAGCATCAAAGAATTTAAACCCAGTGGCTGGGGTTGGACAGCCAACATTCCTGGTTTTGGTTTACTTGCTGATGAGTTTAAAGACCCCTACTTAAAAATCTGGCAGCTTGATAACCCCAAAACAGGCAACTTTTTAGATGGCATCAATGTACCCTTAAAAGCTTTTCCTGGCACGATTGGCGTCGCTCCTGCTGAAGCAGGCCACCACAGCGTGGTGCCACCCCGTCACTGTGGTGGCAATATGGATATAAGAGATTTGGGTGCTGGGGTAAACCTCTACTTACCTGTACAAGTCGAAGGGGCACTCTTTTCCGTTGGCGATACCCACGCAGCCCAAGGTGACGGCGAAGTCTGCGGCACCGCCATAGAAAGCCCTATGGAAATAACGCTGGGCTTTGACCTAATCAAAGGTGCAAATCTTGCCAGCCCTCAGTTTGAAACCCCTGGTCCTGTTACTAGACACCTAGATGAAGAAGGCTACTATGTAACGACAGGCATTGGCCCTGACCTTTTTAAAGCTAGCCAAGACGCTGTGCGAGCTATGATTGATCACTTGGGTAAAA
>JAHEBB010000675.1:0-2185 GCA_024642575.1 Trueperaceae bacterium
TTCTGAACGTTAATTTGCGCGCGCCTTTTTTGCTTTGCCGCGCTGTTGCACCCGCTATGAAAGCTGCACGAAGTGGAAGCATCATCAATGTATCAAGTCGTGCTGGCAGTGAAGGCTTTGCTACAGAAACAGCCTACTGCGCCTCAAAATTTGGACTCGAGGGTTTAAGTCGTGCCTTAAGCAAAGAACTCGAGCCCTTTAATATAGCGGTTAATACCCTTACGCCAGGCGCGCCTACGCATACCGCGATGAGCGAAGTGACCTATAGCGAGGAAATGCGCAAAATCTGGAAAGAACCCAAAGAAATAGCTTCTGCATTTGTACATTTGGCGCTGCAAACGCCACAAGGCATTCATGATCAGTATGTCAATGCTTGGGATTTATCTGAGCAGCTTCGCAAGGAAGGCTGGGAACAGTGAACCATAACCGTTACTACGATTTTAACGAAATGACTGAGGAACTTAAGGCACTTTCAAAAGCGCATCCCGAACTGTCAAAACTGTATTCAATTGGTAAGAGCTTTGCTGAGCGTGACGTTTGGGTCATGGAAATTACCAACCCTAAAACAGGTAGTGCTGAAACCAAACCTGCCTATTATTTAGACGCTCAAATTCACGCAGAAGAACACGCAACATCATCGGTAGCGCTCTATACCATTTGGTATTTGTTGACCAATTACGGTAAAGATGAAGAAGTAACCCGTTTGCTTGACCAGCAAGTTTTTTACATCATTCCGCGCATTAACCCTGATGGGGCAGAACTATCTTTAAAAGAGCCTTATAACCGCTGGTGTGGCAATGGGCGTTTTTCACCCGATGAAATTCGTCAGTCAGGCTTAATAGAGCAAGACTTAAATGGTGACGGTTTTATTGTGCGAATGCGCGTGAGCGACCCTAAAGGCGAATGGAAAAAGAGTGAGCAAGACCCACGCTTAATGGTGCAACGCGAACCAGGTGAAGAAGGCGGAGAGTACTACCGCATTTACCCTGAAGGCATGATTAAAGATTTTGATGGGGTTCATGTGCCCATAGAAAAACCGCAAGATGGCAACATGAACCGAAACTTCCCCGTGAACTGGCAAAGTGACAAGCTCGAGTATGGCGCGGGTGAATTGCCTTTATCTGAACCTGAAGCCAGAGCTCTAGCTCGTTTTATTCTTGATCACCCCAATATTGCGGGTATGTGCTGTTATCACACGCATGGGGGCGTGATTTTGCGACCCTCGATGACACGTTATGACAAAGACATGTCTCCTCGTGATTTAGGGCTTTATGAAGACCTTGGCAAGGTGGGCACAAAAATTACGGGCTATCCAACGATTTCGATTTATGAAGAGTTCACGCCTGATAAGTCAAAAGCTCGTCATGGTGGCCTTATGGATTGGACCTATGAGCAAATGGGCATCATTAGCTTTGCTACTGAAATTTGGGATGTTGAAACGCTAGCAGGTGTAGAAAAAGAGGCTTTTTATAATTTGCACCCACGCACTGAAGAAATCGAACTAAAAGTTCTCAACTGGGTTACAGAAAATGTTGGCGAGATGGGCTTTAGAGACTGGGAAAGCTTTGAGCACCCACAACTTGGCACTGTTGAAATTGGTGGACTTGTTGATATTTGGGTTTATCGCAATCCACCACCACAATTACTTGAAGAACTCTGCCATAGCAACATGCTTTTTAACTTGCGCCACGCTGCCGCTGCGCCCCGCATTCTGCTAGACGATGTGAGCATAGAAGCGCTAGGCGGTGACCTGTTTAAAGTACGCGCAGTGATATCAAACCACGGCTATTTACCGACCAACTTATCAGATGTAGCTATAGAAAATTTAGAGGCTGTAGGCGTAAAAGTTAAGCTCGAGCTTTCCAATGCAGAACTCATTATGAACCCTGCTGAGGTGGATATAGGTCATTTGGCGGGTAGAAATGAACGCAAATATCCTTGGTCACCTTGGGGGCAATCGTGGTCAGCGGTTAGTAAACCTGTGGAGTGGTTGGTGCGCGCCCAAGATGCTAGTTCGGCTAGTCTTAAAGTACACGCCATTTCACAAAAAGGAGGTTCGGATAAAGTGGATGTGAGTCTGGAGGATTTAGCATGAAAGAGGTTATTGACTATATAAGAAATAATCAGGATGAAGCTGTGGCTGATCTGCAAACCTTGTTGCGCCAACCCAGCATCTCGGCGCAAA
>JAHEBB010000675.1:2195-2685 GCA_024642575.1 Trueperaceae bacterium
TTGATGCTTAAAGATGGCATTACAGATACACATATTCTACCTACTGAGGGTGGCCCTGAAGTTGTCGTTGCCAAAATCACCAACCCAAAAGCTACTAAAACTTTGCTTTGTTACGGCCACTATGATGTGCAACCGCCCGAGCCTTTAGAAAAATGGCATAGTGACCCCTTTGGCGCTGACATAAAAGATGGCATTATTTATGCTAGAGGTGCAACGGACAATAAAAGTGGCTGCATGGCCTTTATTAAGGCTGCTAAAGCTTACTTAAATACACGTGGTGCACCTCCTGTTAATCTAACGTTTTTATTTGAAGGTGAAGAAGAAATAGGCAGCCCCCATCTAGAAGATTTTGTTTACAAACACAAAGATTTATTACAGTGTGACGCCTCTATTGGCCTAGATGGTGGGGTAAACCGCACCTCCTTAAAACCAGAAGTTCACTTAGGCATTAAAGCTATACTTTATGTTGAATTACGTATCAAAGGACTCA
>JAHEBB010000676.1 GCA_024642575.1 Trueperaceae bacterium
TTTGAGCCATTTTAAGACCTTTCTGAGTTTTGCAATTGTCGAGTCAAAATCCCTTGCAATGTCTGGTTAAACCCGACAATAGTTCAAGCACCCTTAGCTTTCAAGCATCCAACTATTACGCTCATAACCAAAATGTTCAAAATCTGGTTTGTAGAGTTCATAAACGCTGTCAGCAAGCTCTCGGTCATAGACTAAGGCTAGTTGTACTTTGTAGGTTGGGTTGATGACTTCTTTAGCGTCTTTAATCTGGGATTCAGCAGCTCTAAGGTGGGTTAAAACAGCCTCCAAATCTTCTGTAAAACGCTCAAAGCGACCAATAAAGTCATAGGAGATCAATTCTGGCATCAAAATACGAGATTGTAAATTAAAATGTCCATCGCGTTGAACTTCATCAAGTGAAGTTGGTAAATAGCGTACAAAATCACGAAAAGCAACAAGCTGATTAGCTTCAAGGTCTGGATAGTCAAAGGTTTTTCTTATGGCTTGTTTCACCCAATCGTATTGGCTATTCCAGGTATTACCTATTTGCGTATTGTAGGCAGATACAAGCCGTTCATAAGGGTTTCTAACAAAACAAAATTTATACCACTCAGGAGAACTAACCATATCTTGGATTTGTTCAAAGTTAAACCCGTTGAGCCGTGTTCCTTTATCGTGAATCATGCCAATATGTTCAAAGTCGGTATTACCCTCTAATTGATGAAGCGTTAGTTTTAGCCTAGAACAAGCTACTTTTGGAACGGTAATGCAAAAAGCTTTATGCTTAACTAGGACTCGAGAGTGATAGCGAAAGCTTTGATTAAGATCAGCTTCGATAAGGTAAGAAATAGATGGCATCTTTAGGGTTTAACGCCTTGAGGTCAGGGGCGGCAAAAGAGCGGATGGTTTGATTTGAAACATGTTAAGACAACCTCCAGAAATTTGAAAGGACGATTTGACGTCCCTTGCAGCGCGTAGTTAGACCACACCTGTGCTCAACGCAACACTAGCAATTAACCCTCCGAACAAAGCTACCTCGGCTACACGTTGAACGAAACCTCTGATACTAAACAAGCCTTGGATTGACAAGGCGATACCTATGCCAGCTACACCTACTCCCAATAGTTGAAAGGGGTTCCCAAAGCTCTCAGCAATAAGAAAGAAAGCCAAAGCACCTCCTATGTATTCAACACCACCTCCAAGATTGTGTAGGGCTTGACGAAAAGAACCAGTCATAGGTGAGCCTACATCACAGGGGAATATTGCTGCAACAAGATAGCCAATAGCAATACTTAAGGCTAACAGGGCAACAGGGTTTGAGTAAGCTTGGACTAGGAATGCTACCAGAAGTAAAGTAATACCAATCACGAAAAATAAAGCAAAGGAAACAAAATGTTGTTGGGGCGCACCCATTTCAGCTAATTCACTTATGGTGTGTTTCAGGTGACTGTATCCAGGTTTCTTAGTTGCAAGAAACACAAGTGAGATAAGTAAATACAGTGAAGCGAATAAGGTGAGTATGAATGGCACCATATAAGGTGGGGTCTAACAGCTGAGGTCAGGGGCGCTGACCTGATAGTGAATTAAAAACATACTCCAACTCCTTTTTACATTTGCAACAGAACGAGTCAGCGTCCCTTGCAGCGATGGGTTATAGATCACCTAACAGTAAAATTTGCAGCACCCAATTGACCAAGAGAATCAAGTCGCTCAAGAATTGTAACAGTCTCAGGCGTAGGTGTAAATTCGCTGCTATTAGGGTCAAAATTCCATATTAATTTGTGTCTTACAGGTATTTGGTCACGTTTCAAATAATAGTGGTCTCCATCACTGGAAAAGAAGCAGGTATTTTTAGAGAGCCTAAGCTCATCAAACCATATTCCCAATTGTTGGTTTTCTACATCAAAAGAACTTGAAGAAAAGTTAAAAAAGTAAGCATTATCTTTTTGTAAATCGTCACAAAAAACGTTCTGGTCATTTGTGGCAAAAGAAAACAATGAATAAGCTGACCCTAACGACCGAACTGCATCGAAAACCTGAATTTGATAATGAGTTGCTGAATAATACATATAAAAGAAACTGTCAGAAGGTTGATTGATTTTATCTTCGCAGATAAGCAACGTACGGTTACTAACACTTTTAAAAGTAATGCAGTCACCTCCTTGCAAATCAACAGTTGATATATACTGCCATTGATTACGTTCGTCTAAACGAAATAAATTATAGATAAAACCGACAAAATCAGCATCACCATATCTCACTCCAACTAGCGCCTCTTTCGCATCGGCAGAAGAAAAACTGCCCAAGTAGGCGAATTGTGGTTTTACATGAGTCATAACTCCACATTTAGCTGTTTGACAAATTTCAAAGAAAACATCTTGACCCTGAGGGCTAAGATCTACTTTGAGCGAGGGCAAAAAGCTATCACTTATTTCTTGTGCCCATGAGGGTAAGCTTTGAGCCACCGAATACAAGAAAAAGCTTAAGGCTAAATGTACTATTAAAACTCTGAACAAGCTAATCCTTAAGATGGAAGAGGGGGTGAGCTATAACGCCCGAGTTCAGGGGCGCAGACGCTTTGGTGGTTAAATTTGACATAAAAACCCACTTTCTGGAAATTTGACAGAACGAGTCTGCGTCCGCTTGCAACGATTAGTTATGTGACGCCACTTGCGTAAGTAAAAACTTAAACTTGAGGTTTAATG
>JAHEBB010000677.1 GCA_024642575.1 Trueperaceae bacterium
ATATCTCACTGGAACAGTCAGGAAATTACGCCTTTTGAGCGCTATCAGGGTTTGCTGCAAGACATGCAAGATATTGCTCGGCAGATGCTGACCTTTGGTATGCATGTGCACATTGGCATTGATGACCAAGAGCTTGCCATTGACACTATGAATACGGTTAAGTACTTTATTCCGCACATTTTGGCGCTTTCAACCTCGAGCCCTTTTTGGGAAGGTCGCAATACAGGTTTAAAAAGTTACCGAAGCGCGCTCTTTAAGTTTTTACCACGTACAGGCTTTCCGCCTTACTTAGATAGCCACGCTGAGTACAAAAGGCTAGTTAACATCTTGGTTAAAACAGGTTCTATTCCTGATACCTCAAAAATCTATTGGGATATTAGACCGCATCATAGTTACCCTACCCTAGAGTTTCGCTTGTGCGATCTTTGTACGAATATTGATGACGCTATTTGCTGCGCAGCCTTGTTTCAAGCTTTGGTCTTAAAACACTACAAAATGCGCATTCATAATGTTCGATTTCGGCAGTACCCCAACATATTGCTTGATGAAAACAAGTGGAATGCCATGCGGCACGGGCTTGACGGTAAACTCCTTGACTTTGGTCGGGAACAGTCTTTGCCAGCACGTGACCTTATAAAAGAATTGCTTGAATTTGTGAGTGAGGAAATCGATGAATTAGGCTCGAGGGCCGAAGTCGAGCATGCTCTGACTATTTTGCAAAGGGGCACCAGCGCCGACAGACAGATTGCCATTTTTAAAGAAACGGGTGATACCAAAGCTGTGGTAGATTGGCTCATAGAAGAAACGATTAAAGAGAGTGAGCTTGGTTGAAGCGTACGCTAGCCAACTAAAAAATGCCGTGTCGAGCGGTTAGAGTCAAGTTTGGAGGTTCATTATGAAGTACCGCAGACTTGGTAATACAGGCATGAAAGTCAGTGCTGTTAGTTTAGGCGCTTGGCTGACCTACGGCGGCGATGTTAAAGAGAAAAAACTGATTCAATCGATTGTTGAAAAGGCTTTAGAGCACGGCATCAACTTTTTTGATAATGCTGATGTTTATGCCCGCGGCGAAGCTGAAAAATTTATGGCAGAAACCTATGAGGCCATTGGTGTAGAGAGGCATCACCTGGTTCTATCAACCAAGGTTTTTTGGCCCATGAGTGATGATGATGTCAATGATACAGGTTTGAGCCGTAAACATATTATGGAGAGCATTGATAGGTCACTTGACCGTATGCAAACCGACTATGTCGATATGTACTTTGCTCACCGCTTTGACCCCAATACCCCTTTAGAAGAAATCGTTGAGGCTTTTAGTGATGTAGTTCGTAGTGGACGTGCGCATTATTGGGGTACATCTGAGTGGCCTGCCGTTAAGATTGCCGAAGCGCATGCCTACGCTAAAGCCAGTGGACTGGCGGCTCCTGTAACTGAGCAACCGCAGTACAGCATGCTCTACCGTGAGCGTGTTGAAAAAGAAATCTTGCCTGTTACCGAACCCAAAGGTATTGGTCTTGTGGTTTGGAGCCCCTTAGCACAGGGCATGCTGACGGGAAAATACGATAACGGTGTTCCTGAAAACAGCCGCTTTTCGCAGTATGAAAATACCGCCAGTCGCTTTATGACGGATGCGAATGCCGCCAAAGTTAAAGGCTTAAAGAAAATTGCTGATGATCTGGGTATTACGCGCTCACAATTGGCGCTAGCCTGGATTTTAAGACAAAAAGGCGTCTCGAGCGTTATTACGGGGGCAACCAAACTTTCGCAGCTCGAGGATAATGTTAAAGCCGCTGATGTGGAATTGAGTCAAGAGCAGCTCGAGGCTATTGACACGGTTATAGCGGGTTAAAGTTTCGAGTTTGAGAGTGAGAAGAGGGCTCGAGCCCTCTTCTCACTTTTGTATAGCCGTTTAAGAATTGGTAGCTGCACCCTTAGCTGTAAATAGTTCGTCTTGCACAGGATATTTCAAACTTAGCATGTAGCTGACCAGATGATACCCGCTATAATCCAGATGATACTTGCTATGACTAAACAAACTTTAGATTCACTAAGCCCTACAGGTTAATCAGGTGCTTTGCTTAAACTAATACTCTTTCCGCTTAATTCCTTAAGAATTAAACGCGATCTTTGATCGTTAAAACGAATACCAAACCCGATAGGAGCGGTATAAATCTCTTTAGAGTTTATTAAGCATATTATCGGGTTTGGTATAAGTCATTCACCTTTTTCTGATCAATAAATCCCATAAGCTTTTGTGCCAACATCATGTCGCCTTTGAGCTTAATTTTGCCGTTCATAAAGCCCAGCATAGGATTGAGTTGACCTTTAAAGAGGCTAATTAAATCATCATCAGCCATGCTTATGGTTAAGGTCGGGGTTTCTGCTTGACCTTCATGAATGCTAACCTCGCCATTTTGGACAAGCTGAAACATGGGTTCTGAAATATTATATTGAATGACAGCATGTATATTCTCGGTACCCTTTTTATTAACAAAATCGGGTATACGTCTGATTAAATCGGCAGCTTTCATGAACCATCCTTTAGAGGAAATCAATTTTACCTGATGTGAATGACACAGCAATGATGAATAGGCTTAAAAGTTATACTCAGTATAACGTTTTAGGCGCTAGCTACTTGTAGAAAGCTTTACGATTTTGCTAATGAAGGCGCATACTGGAGTCCT
>JAHEBB010000187.1 GCA_024642575.1 Trueperaceae bacterium
CTTTACGCCCAGTGATTCCGGATAACGCTCGCACCCTCCGTATTACCGCGGCTGCTGGCACGGAGTTAGCCGGTGCTATTACCTAGGTACCGTCATAATCGTCCCTAGTTCAGAAGTTTACGACCCTAGAGCCTTCATCCTTCATGCAGTGTCGCTCCATCAGGCTTGCGCCCATTGTGGAAGATTCCTAACTGCTGCCTCCCGTAGGAGTCGGGTCCGTGTCTCAGTACCCCTGTGGCCGGTCACCCTCTCAGGTCGGCTACCCGTCGTCGCCTTGGTAGGCCATTACCCCACCAACAAGCTGATGTGCCGCGGGCTCATCCTAAAGCGATAAATCTTTACTAGTACAACAAGATGTACCAGCACATGCGGTATTAGCAGTCGTTTCCAACTGTTATCCCGCACTTTAGGGCAGATCACCCACGTGTTACTCACCCGTTCGCCACTAAGTATTCTAAAAGCAAGCTTAAAAAATACTCCGTTCGACTTGCATGTCTAAGGCACACTGCCAGCGTTCATCCTGAGCCAGGATCAAACTCTCCATGATAGAAGAATTTTGTTATCACATAAATGTGATCACTGGTTGTCAAATTATGGCTTTGACTTGCCGTTTATTTAATGTTTATCGGAATCAACAGGTTCCTTGCAAACTGGATTTTCAATGTCCTCGGCTTGGTCTTTAAGGGGCTTTTTGAAGCTACCCTCTCTCAAGCGCAAGGAGAAGTATACACATATTCTTTGGGGCATGTCAACCCCCTAGATATATCTTGCTTTATTTTCATCTTTGAAGCCCACCAGCAAAGGCAGTAATAGGCTTTTTAAAAAGCGTATATCAAAGAACTATCTACACAATGATTTTGACCTTAGGCATCTTAGTCTTGCAGTTAAAGATTCCATTTTAGCTTAGTCGTTTAGCTGCTTTGGTTTTACAAACTGGCTCGAGTAATTGAGCTTGCTCCATCCTTTTAGATCATCCATTAGTTGATGTGCTGCTAAATTTAGAGTGATAGTGGAAGGCGGCTTCATCTCTTGGGCAAAAAATATCTCTTCTAAATAGGTCTTTACCTTTTGCAAATACTCGAGCTCAGATAGGGCTTGACCTTCTTCATTTACCCAGTGGGCGTTAAATCCTCCTCTATCAGCAAGCTTTAGGCCTTTACGATCAAGCTCAACTCGTACCTTACCTAGAGGGAGTTGGACTATATATATAAGCATAACAACAGCATTTCGTAATCAAGCAACTTGTTCCAGTGCATGGCTTACCCTTAGATTGCATCATGGAATCTTTCGAAGTTACCCTTTTCCCTAAGCAACCTTTTGATTTTAGGCAGAGCCTATCGTTTTTGGAATCTTTTCGGGCAGATGGCATCAGCAGAAAAATAGAGGGTAACCAAGTAAGCTTTGCGCTTTCGCTAAAGGGTCAGCCTATTTTTGTTCGGCTCGAGCCTGTCAAGAACCAACTCAAATGTAGCCTATCAGCTCGGCAGCTAGATAAAGCACTAGTACAAGAAGCGCTCGAGCACATTCGGTTCTATTTGAGTTTAGAGGACGACTTAAGTCCTTTTTACGCTAAGGCAAATCAAGATGACGCCTTTAAACCCGTCCTTAAAACCTTATATGGCTATCATCAAGTAAAATACCCCAGTGTCTTTTGCTGTGCTTGCTGGGCGCTGATTACTCAGCGCACACCCAATAGCTTTGCCTATAAAACGATGGAACGTCTGTGTGAGTATTTAGGCAAAACTATAGAAATAGCTGGCGAAACCTACTACTGCTTTCCTGAAGCCAAAGACTTTTTACAAAAGGATGCCCGTCAAGCCGTACTTAGGGCAAGCAATAATATTAGAAAGACAGAGCGCCTAATGAAAATTGCTGAGGCATTTGCTTTGGTAGACCTGAATTTTTTCAAAAACGCAAGTTACGAAGTGTTATATAAGTGGCTAAAAAATATTCATGGACTTGGGGCTTGGTCTGTTGATTACATTATGCTGCGTGGCCTTGGGCGCAGAGAGCGCAGCCCGTGGACAGATACCGAAATCATCCAGGCTATTTCTGATGTCTATACCTCAGGTCTTAGCATTAGTTTGGGAGACGCAAAAAAGCTAGCAGAGAGCTATGGTTGGGATCAGGGCTACTGGGTGCATTATCTTAAGGTGGCTCGAGCCCTCAAAAGCTCGTGAACTTTAAACAATGAAAGGCTTCTTAACCTAGGGTCACTGCAAAAATGTTTAAAAAGTCCTAAACTAGCCTATGAAATCTTTTTTTATTGCTATTTTTCTTATCTTAAGTCTTAGCACTTTTGTCAATGCTCAGGCTTCTGAACCTGGAACCATTGCTCAAGCACTCAAACGCAGCATCAGTCTAGATGATGATATGAGCGACTGGGATGGTCTACCTGTGTACGCAATTAACTTAAGTAATACTGACGCACCAGAATCTGTAACAGAACAAGGTCATTTCAGTGTTGCTTGGGACGAGCAACATCTTTATCTGCTTGGGGTATTTACCCAGCCTCAGGCAAACCTAATCACAGGGTTAACCGCAGATACCGAAGAATGGTGGAACGCTGATACCTTTGAAGTCTTTGTACGCTTAGTTCCTGAAACCATCTTGCATTACGCCACTAGCCCTGACGGCACAGGCTTTTTAAACTTCTTGACCGATAATGCCTATGAAACCCATAGTTCTCTAACAGAAGAAGGCTGGAGCTTACAAATTGCTTTTCCTTTAGCTAGCCCTGCCTTACCTGCCGTTCAAACAGGAGACAGCTGGGACTTTAAGGTAGGGCGCGGAAACCCTGTAGCTAAAGAATATAGTCTTTGGCCTTTGGGTGGTGACTTTTTGGGCGAAGATAACTTTGGTTTGCTTTACTTTACAGAGCAGATTGAAAGTGAAAGCATCTTGTCAGATAAGCTCAAACAGCCCTGATCAAGGTCGATTTTCACTTTGAAGGTGGGCCAATGTCCACCTTATATTTTTGCGAATCAATAAACTGTCTTACATAGGCTGTTAAGACATTAAGCGCCACATTGTTTTTACCCCCTTCTGGCACAATCAGGTCGGCATATTTTTTCGTAGGCTCGATAAAAAGATCATGCATGGGTTTTACCGTACGGCGATATTGATTAATGACACTTTCTGCCGAGCGGCCTCTTTCACGCACGTCACGCTCGAGCCGCCTGATAAAGCGCTCATCAGGAGGTGCATCTACAAAAACTTTGACATCCATGCGTTCCCGCAATAAAGCGTCATGAAGTACCAAAATACCCTCAACTAAAATCACAAAGCGAGGCTCTAGAAACACTGTTTCTTCAGCGCGGTTGTCAACAGAAAAATCATAAACAGGTCTGTGAATGGCCTCTCCATTAACTAATGAGTCGAGTTGCTCAATCAGTAAATCCGTATCAAAGGCACTAGGCTCATCATAATTAATGTGAGTTCTGGCCTCTGGAGGCAGGTCATGCTGAGCCCGATAATACGCATCTTGCGGCAAGCTAAGGGCATGATTTAACCCCGCAGCTGCCAAAATAGCTTTGCCTATGGTCGTTTTGCCTGAACCTGTGCCCCCAGCCAGGCCAATAACCAGAACCTTTGTCTTCATACCCTAAGTCTACAAAAAGAAAAAGATGCAGGGCATTAACTTTTCCCTGCATCCGTCTGTATAATTTTTGCGGCTAACCTTAATTTGCCTATTCCCTTACTTGAATAACCTTAAATAGTTCCATTTGGCTTTTTACCCAAAAATTGAGAAAGCCTTTTATTTAGATTTTGTTTCAAGTTCTTTATCAAGGGTTTCACATTTATAATCAACGGCTGCCTGAATAAAGCCTTTAAACGGTGGACTGGGGCGCATAAGCCGTGTGCTTAACTCTGGATGAGACTGAAGGCCGACAAAAAAGCGGTGATTGGGCAATTCCATTGCTTCAACCAGCCCTTCACCACGGCCTGCCATACCTGTTGTAACACCTGATACGATAAGGCCAGCAGCTTTAAGGGCATCTACATAAGCAGGGTTCACTTCGTAACGGTGACGGTGGCGCTCTTGCACCACATGATTAGAACCTGGGTTAAGCCCATAAATTTTTTCTAGTAGTGTGCCTTCATAAACCTGCATAGGCCAGTTACCCAAGCGCATGGTTCCCCCCAGACCTTCAACCTCGAGCTGTTCAGGCATAATGTCGATGACAGGAAAAGGGCTATATTGGTCAAACTCTGTGGAATTGGCATTATCTAAACCTGCAACATTACGTGCAAATTCAATCACAGCAGTTTGCATACCCAGACATATCCCAAGATAAGGAATATTGTTTTCTCGGGCAAACTGGGCAGCTCTGACTTTACCCTCTATACCTCTTATACCAAAGCCTCCAGGCACTAGAATGCCGTCAAAAGGTCGCAAGCGTTCAATATCACCTTCAACCAATTCTTCGGCGTTTATCCACTCGAGCGTTACCTGGGCATCATTGGCAATACCTGCATGCTTGAGGGCTTCCATAAGACTCAAATAGGCATCGGGCATGGCAACATATTTACCGACAATGGCAATGGTAACTGCACGGCTAGGGTGGCGTAAAATCCTGACGGCTTCTTGCCAACTGCGCATTTCTGGCGTCACTTTTTCAAGCTCGAGCCGTCTCTCTATAAAGCGTCCTATGCCTTGTTGTTCTAAGATTTCGGGTACTTCATAAACAAAATCAGCGTCATATGAGTTAAAGACATTGCGCGCTTCAACATTGGTAAAGAGGGCAATTTTCTTACGCACTTCTTCAGGGGTTGAGCTTTTTGATCGCAAAATAATACCATCGGGCTGAATGCCCACACCACGCAAAGTTGCAACCGAATGCTGCGTTGGTTTGGTTTTAAATTCTTCGCTGGTTCCCAAATAAGGCAGCAACGTTACATGGAAGTACATGCTGTTTTCACTGCCGACTTCAAATCTTATTTGACGAATAGCCTCTAGGAAAGGTAACGACTCAATGTCGCCAACGGTGCCACCAACCTCAACCAGTACAATTTCGGCACCTGCTTGTTTGCCCGCTTCATAAATACGCCGTTTGATTTCATCGGTTACGTGGGGAATAACCTGAACCGTTTCCGAAAGATACTCGCCGCGCCGCTCTTTTTCAATCACCGTCTGATAAACCTGACCCGTGGTTATGTTATTACCTCTGGCTAAGTCGGTATCTAAAAAGCGCTCATAAGTACCAATATCCAAATCGGTCTCAGCACCATCTTGGGTAACAAAAACCTCACCATGCTCATAGGGTCGCATGGTGCCAGCATCTACATTTATATAAGGATCAATTTTTACAGCGCTAACTTTGTAGGCTCTTGCGCGCAGAAGTGCGCCAATACTGGATGTTGCGATGCCTTTTCCTAGGCTTGAAACAACGCCACCCGTAATGAAGATGTACTTGGTGTCCATACGGAATCACCCTCCTTAATCACGGGATTTGAGCATACCACGCCAGAAATGAAAGTCATGAAGTGTGCGCTCGTTTTACACTTTAGCTTTGGCTTAATTTATCACGACAAGGTTTCTCCCCCTTTTAAAAGCTCAGCAGGATTCACAGCCTTACCGTCTAGCATGAGTTTTGTAAGCTCGAGCCAATCTGTTGCTGTGGCTACCCAAACTTGCTCACCTTCTTTTTTAACCGTCCCGACAGGCGAATCTGCTTTAATATGCGTCAGAGCAACTTTTAAAATGCCTATCTCTTTAGCTCCAAGGTTTGTTTTTGGCGTTCCCCAAGGTGAGGGAAGCGGGTAAAAATCGCTAGCCCGAACAAAACGCTCGAGACTAAGGGCATCTTTTGACCAATCCACTTTGCCTTCAAATGGAACTTCAAAGCCGTAGTAGTGACGTTTGCTAAAATCTTGCTCGACCCTGGGAATGTCTTCTGCTGAAGTACTTAGAAATTGCTTGATTAAGTCTAAGCCTTGCCTAACACACTGGGTACTCACACTGAGGCCAGTATCGCTATCCTTTAAATCAAAGACCGCCTGATAGGCAATATGCCCCGTATCAATACCTGCCTCCATCCAATGCAAAGTAACTCCGTGCTGCTTTTCCCCATTGTAGATAGCCCAACTTGGCGCATTCATGCCTGCATAGTAAGGCAACGGTCCTGGGTGAAGGTTAAAGGCACCGATTTTCGGCGCAGCAACTACGGCAGCATTAATAATGTAAAGCGAGTGAACATTTAGTAAGACATCCACTTCTTTTTGCCGCATAAGTTCTGCTAAGGCTGGGTCTTTCACCCTTTTTGCAGGCCAAACCTCATAACCCAGATTTTTAGCCACTGCAGCTACGGTTGCGCCACGCTTTGCATCTGCATCACTTGAAGAAGCTGTGAGTACGGCAACAACCTCATGATTACTTTGGTCAACAGCTTTTAAGGTCTGAATCCCCGCTGCTTCTTCAATGGCAAGTAAGATTTTCATAAATCTATCCTACTGTTTTAGCTTTGGGTTCGGTAGGTAAAATTTGTTATTTGCTTAAACGCTTGGTTTTATTAGCTTTCTAAAATCTGCTACTGGCATCAGGCAGACTCATGATAATAGCGAATGCGGCGAGACGTCTCATGAATCAGAATGACAGCGCCAAAATTCTTTAGCCAATGCCTTACATCCAAAGAGTGATTTTTTACGTATATACAAAGTAAGAGTACGCGATAAATTTAGCGCTAGATTTCAGGTGAAGGAGTTAGGCTCGAGTTAGATTTCTCACAGTTAAAATCTTAAGTTTCTAAGCTTCTCTTCATGAAAGGGTAAGAAAGTAATATTAACCTAAGCTGCTACTTGATAGAAGTCCTAATCAGATCTTAATAAATGCTTTAGCTAAGAAAGGGTTTATTTATAAATCGCGTTATCATTGTAAAAAGACCTAATTATGCTTACGTTGAATGAGGTCGGGGGCAAATGTCACAGCAATTTGGGCAAGTACATATAAAAATAGTAGCTACGTAGAGGGTTATTGAAGAAAGGCATTTTCGTGATTAGCAAGCATAGCAGTGAGCAGCAACAAAAACTTAGATTATTGGGTACGGCAAGATTAGGGGTGGACATTGGCTTATGGGTTTTGGCCAGTTTATTTGCCTTTTGGATTCGCTATGATTGGTCCTTACATTTACCTATTCCCACTCCCTCTGTCTTTTTAACTGTGCTCATTTTGGTTGCTCTCAAATTTGCTGCTTATTACATCTTTAATATAAATGTTCATAGTTGGACAAAATTTGCCTTTCATGATTCTGCCAGTATTGTAAAAGCCATTGCTACTGTCGGTGCACTCTCAACTCTGGTTTTGCTCATTACCGGACCTATAGGGGGCGTTCCTCGTTCCATTGGCTTACTTGACGCCCTTATTACGCTTATCTTCATGTTTGGTATCAGAGCAGCCAGTCGCTATTTCTATGAAACCAGGCGGGAGAACAGAATGCGACCAGAGAAAACAAAAAATATTCTAGTCTTAGGCGCAGGCGAAGCAGGGTCGTTGGTTGTTCGCGAAATGACCAGGCATCCAGAAATGGGTCTTAATCCCATTGGATTTCTGGATGATAGTCGCCGAAAAATAGGTCAGCAAATTGCAGGCATTGCTGTTTTAGGCAACCTCGATGATCTAGATAAAACCATTAGGAATTACAATGTTGACGAAATAATTATTGCCATGCCCTCTGCCGAAGGTAAGGTTATTCGTGACATAATTAACCGCATCACAGCTACAGGAACCAATGTAAATTACCGAACCATACCGGGTGTTTACGAACTATTAAGCGGTAAGATAAATATAAACCGTATTCGTAATGTTGAAATTGAAGATTTGCTACGCCGCCCCACAGTACAGCTTGATACCGCAGCTATCTTGGGAAGCCTTGAGGGTAAAACCGTCATGATTACAGGGGCAGGCGGCTCGATTGGCTCGGAGCTTGTCAGACAAATCTGTCGCTTTAGACCTAAGGAGATCGTTTTATTTGGTCACGGGGAAAACAGCATTTATCAGCTCGAGCGTGAGCTTGACCGCAACTGGCCCGATATCAAATACCACAGTGTGATTGGTGCTTTGCAAAATGGCGTAAGACTTGACTACGTTTTTAGAAAATACAAACCTCAGGTTGTCTTTCATACAGCTGCCCATAAGCATGTTCCACTCATGGAATCTAACCCTGAAGAAGCTATTTTTAACAATATTGTTGCAGGTAAAAATCTGGTTAATTTGGCGCTTAAATACAACGTCTCTCACTTCGTTAATATTTCGACCGATAAAGCCGTTAACCCGACCTCTGTCATGGGCGCTTCAAAACGTATGGTTGAGTATGTGGTTCAAGATGCTGCTAGGCGTGCTAGCGTCAATCAGGTTTTTGTCTCGGTTCGCTTTGGCAATGTGCTTGGTAGCCGTGGCAGTGTTATCCCGCTCTTTAAGCAACAAATTGCCGCGGGTGGTCCCGTTACCGTAACCCATCCTGAAATGGTTCGCTTCTTTATGACCATTCCTGAGGCGGCGCAACTCGTGTTGCAAGCTGCCAGTCAGGGGCAAAATGGTGAGGTTTATATCCTGGATATGGGTGAGCCCGTCAAAATTGTTGACCTGGCACGTGATCTTATTAAGCTCTCTGGGCTCGAGCCTGACGTTGACATCCCGATTGTCTTTACCGGTATGCGTCCTGGCGAAAAACTTTACGAAGAGCTTATGACCGAAGATGAACGGCTCGAGGCAGCCACTTCTCATGACAAAATCTTTGTTGCGAAGTGCCCACCCTATGACTCGGTGGAACTCGAGCGCACCATTACGCAACTTCAAGATGCTGCCCTGAATTCAAACCATAAGCTTATCCGTCAGCACTTATCAGGCTTTGTTGAAGGTTGCCAATTTGATTACAAACCTGATGTCGTTAAGGCTTCGGTCAATTAAAGCAGTTCTGTAAGCTATAGCCCACAGCTTAAAAGCACAAATGGCTAGCATACACCTATGCTGATTAGCCTGATTACGCCAACTTTTAATCGACCAGAACGTCTTGCTAAAGCGATGGCCTCGGTGCGTGGGCAAACTTACGGCAATTGGCAGCATATTATTGTTGATGATGGTGATGGTAGGGGTAAAGCACTGGCAGATACGCTAGCTGATAGCCGTATACAGGCGTTTCAAAACCCTGATAAAGGTCAAACACCTGCTCGTAACTTTGCCATCCGTCAGGCAAAAGGCGAAATTATTTCTCTGCTTGATGATGATGACTGGTATGAAGACCCTTTTCATTTTGAACAAGTTGTTAAAGGCTTGGCAGACAAACCAGCTTTGGTTCATAGACATGGTTGGGTCGTTAAAGAAGAGGGGGATAAACGTGACTGGCAAATCTTTAAGTTAGCAACAAGCGCTGAAAGTTTACGCAAGGACAACAGCATTTTAACCTCAAGTATAGCCTACCCGAGCTTTTTTCACACCGAGCTTGGGCTTTTTGATGAAGCTATCGGCGGGTATTTTGATTGGGACTGGATTATTCGCATTTTGGATGCAGGTTATCCAGTAAAAACCTTGGAAAGCCCAGGGGTTTGTTACGCAATACATGGGGGCAACGGCTCGAGCCAAATACACGGAGAAAGAAGAACCCGCAGCTTTCAGGCCTTTTGCCAAAAACACGGACTCGAGCTAGAGATTAAAAATCATGAAGTTCTTTTAGAAGAAAAGACATCCTTATAAACTTTACTGCGCTGCTAAAAGCTGCTTTAAGTCATCCACTTCTGTAACAGGTAGCTTGCACCTTCCCCCCTCACAAACATAAACCGTTGGCTTACCCTTAATTTTGCCTCGAGCCTGCATAAAAGGAAGTCTGGAAACGATTGGCGACGCCTCTGACTCTGCCAGAGCAATAACGGTATAGGCTAAAGCGTGGTTATTTAGCTCTG
>JAHEBB010000678.1 GCA_024642575.1 Trueperaceae bacterium
CTCATCGATAAAAAGGTAATACGGAGCCTCGTTGGGTGGCCTGACATAGCGGGCCACATTAGACCAGAGATCATTGATAATTAGAGAACCGAGGAGCTTCGTTTCATCTTCATGTAGCGCATCCCCTGGTTTGAGGTTGCAAATCACAATGGCCTGATCCCGAAAGGCTTGATCTAAACTCAGACCCTCCATGCTAAAGATTTGTTTCAGCCGAGGCTGGGTTAAAAAGCTAAAGAGGCGATTTCTCACACTTTCAATTTGATTGAGGAAATCGGTGGGTCGCCTGCTTAAGGATTCAAGGTCACGCCATTCATCGGCAATACTTTGCTCCTGGGGGCCCAAGGCGGCAATCACGCGCTGGCGTTCCTGAGAGCCTTCTAAGGCTAAAAGTTTAGCCGCCTCGTTAAAGGTTGCGAGACCTCGGGCAAAGGCGTAAAACAAAACATAAAGCCAACGTCCCAGTCTTGGGGTGGCTTCCACACTTTCAGCATTCCAGACCCTTAAGATTGCGGCGCGTTGGCGACTGGCACGGGTGGCGACCTTGCTGAGATAGTTGGGGTTTCTTAGATCGCCTTCAACAGGTCTAAAAGGATTAAAGGGCACCAGATAATCTTCACGGTTTGGATCAAAGTAAATGACGGGTGTATCGGGAACTTTGACACAAAGCCAAGCTAAGAGATCTTCAGAAAATGCACCTTGGGGGTCTAACACGGTAAAGCCAATATAACGGCGATAGAGTTCACGGCAAAACCACTCGAGCCATTTGGACTTACCTGAGCGGGTTGAGCCAACCCCGTGAATATGGGAAAGCAGATCATCCTCATTAAGAAGTAAGGGGCTGCGTCGTTCAGGATGGCTCTGATCATCAAGGCCACTTTGGTTAATATAAGCAGCCTTGATCGGCTTCATGCGTAGGCACGCTCGAGGCGTTTTAAATCCTGCTCGAGTTGATACATTTTGGTATCGGCCTCATTGATAACCCGTCTAACTTCATCACTATTTCGGGCAAAGCCTGCTTTTTCTAGTTTTTCGATGGCTTCGAATTTAGCTAATTTGCAATCTTTAATAGCCTCTAAAAGCTTTTGACGTTCAGTCTCTTTAGATTCTGATTCTTGTTTGGAGCTACTCTCTGGCTTCTGACTCGGATTTTTAACAGCAGCAATGTCTGCTTTGAGCCGCTCGATTCTTAATTGCGCTTCGAGCTGATCCCCTTCAAAATGACTGGCATCAAGTTTTATTTGGCGCTCAGCCGCCTTCATCGCATTTTCGGATTGTTTGTAGCGCGTCTCTTCATCTTGGCGGCGACGCTGCGCATTCCTCAGGGTAGCGCGCCGTTCTTCGCTCGCAGCTTCACGTAAAGTGTCATAGTCGGTAAAGGTGTCATAGGTCAGAAGCAGCTCTAAGCGCTCCTTAATTTCTTCTTTACGAGCAATAATAAAGGCAGTTCTTTCTTGGGCTGCTTGGGTATGCAAGGGTGCCACAATCAAGTCATACCAGAGGCCTTTATTTTGCGATAAGACATGAAGGTCTTTAAGTTGCAGGTGCTGCTCTAATGCTTTAAGTAGTTTTTTGGTGTCATCAAGATCAACTCGGGAAAGATCATAGTCCACAACCCTACTCCTTAGATTGAGCTTGAAGAAGCTGAGTTTTTATACTCAGGAATAAAGTCTTTAACATCCAGGTAGGCATCTTCAAAATCAAGTTGCATCATGGCTTCATGGAGCATTTTGCGTTTAGCACTGCTTAAGTTTGTGAGTTCTCGCGCCAGGCTTTCTTCGTAATTCATTTTGACCTGAGAATACGGGTTTTTGTATTTCACGGTTTCTACCGCAGCTTCCAAGCGAGCTTTAAACTGATCAGCACTCAGCTTAGCGTGATCTTTTACAACCAAAGACAAGGGTGTTTCAGAATTAAATAAAATAATCATCCGCACGATGGTAACGATTGTCATGGGGAGTATAAAGAGCACAAACATGATGATGACGGGGATAAAAAATAAGGCGATTACAAAAAGAACTAGGTTTGGCCAGTAAACAGCAATAAGGACTATGCCACCACCTATTGCCCACAAAGACGCTATTGCTAAACCAAGGCTGGCAATATAAAAAAGGGCTAAACCAAAAAAACTAATTACTTCCGACTCGAGACCACTGAGGAAGTAGAGGAGAAGAAACCCTGAGACAACATAGACTAAACGCCTGGAGGTTTTTAAAACTGCTGCCCACCCGATTTTTTTTAATTGCTTTAAGACGCGTCCTTCAAGCAGAAAACTGGTGGCTGGGATAAAACAAGCTACGATTCCCAAGCTAAGTGCAATTCCATACATAAGCGTGACATTGACACCAGGAACATATATCAAAACCATAAGTCCGAGAGCGACTAAATAAACCTTGGCCATGCTTACCTCCTCCTTAAAACATTTTTGAATGTGTTGACAAACCTATCAGATATGTATAAATATCTTAGGTCATTCGTCACAAGCCCAGCCTGAAGCCTTTTTTCTAAAAAGAGGGCTTCAATTCTGGGAGGTTAGTATGATTGATATCAGTGATTCAGACTTTGATTTTTGTGTGAGGAAAAAAGCCGCAGAACTTTCTACTCTGCGTTTTCTTAAAGAGCAACTTAAAAGTGTGTTGGCTGAAAAGCGATCCCTACAAAAAGAACTCTTCGAATTAGTTCAGC
>JAHEBB010000188.1 GCA_024642575.1 Trueperaceae bacterium
TAGTTAACCAGCTCGAGCGTCCACTTCTGAGCGCCTGTACCATTACAAGACCCTTGTTGTACATTAGCACCGTCAAGCAATGAGCCACCAGAAACATCTAGACATTTATTGCTGTGAACAGCTTTAAGTTCAAAACTACCGTTGCTCGAGGTAACAAGGTTCCACTTTTGATTATTAGCGCCAACATAACCCCATTGTTGAACATTAGCGCCATCAGCCATAGAAGAACCTACAATGTCTAAGGCTTTGCCACTATTGGCATTGATGATCTTGTAGCTTGTACCCACGGGTATAAGTTTCCACTGGTTCCAGCTAGTGGTGTAACACCACCACTGATCAACATTGCCAGCATTACTGGTATTACCACCATAGACCTCTAAGCATTTGCCACTGTTAACATTTTTGATACGGTACTGAGGTTCAGTAAACCCTGGGAGATTGCGAATAAGACCTTCTACATTTAAAAGAAGAGCACCATCAATTCCATTTTGTGTTGCAACGTTGAAGTCTAAGCTATCCCAAATAGCGTAAAAAAGTTTGCTTGTATCTGCTGGGTTTGGCATCTCGCCTAAAGCCAAGGCAGCAGCACCAGTAAACATAGGTGTCGCAAACGATGTGCCTGTAACTTTTACACTCTGATTTCCTGGGTAAGCGGCAACAATGTTTTCACCAGGCGCAACGCCAAATAAGTTGTAACCGTAGGAAGTAAAGCTTGATACTCGATTACTACTGTCTACGCTACCGATGCCTAAAGTTCTTCCATGAACCGCTCCGCCTGTCCAAGAGAAAGCGCCTGGATTAGTCATAGTCCCCTCTCCTCCGTAATTTCCTGAAGAGGAAAAAATCAAGATTCCTTTTTGGTTAGCATAAGCCGCCATATTCCATAATGCGTCATCCCACTGGGTACTACCTAAAGAAATATTGATAACATTTGCACCCTTATCAATTGCTCTTTGAATGGCCTTAATGACGGCATCGGTATCGCCCTTACCATCGCTATCAAGTACACGAATAGGGATAATTTTGGCGTTTGGCGCAACTTGTAAGATGATGCTGGCAACGGCGGTGCCGTGACCTTTGCCATTACCAGAACTGGCTTCTTGAGGATTAGAGTCATTGTCAACATAGTCCCACCAGTCTGTGCTGGGACTTAATCTTCCCTGAAACATAGTGTGACTAAGGTCAATCCCTGTATCTATAACGGCAACTTTTACACCTTCGCCAAATTTACGGCTAATGGCATGAGCTTCTTTAAGCTTAATTTGGTTCCAGGCTGTTAGATTAGTCCCTGTACCACTACTACTGTTGCCACTTGCCCAAGCGCTATAACCGCCAGCCCAAGCACTAAAGCCGCCAGCCCAGGCAGACCAGCCGCTTGCCCAAGAGCTATAGCCACTTGACCAGGCACTGTAGCCACCCATAGAAACTTCAGGTGAGGCAAAAGTGTCTTGATTGGTGGTGGTTGCTAAGGTACTAAGTTCGCCATCTTCTTTGCTAAAGCCAAGGACAGCAAACCCAGCTTCAGGAACAAAGCTGACGATTTCACCACCGTATTGCTTTTTTAATTGAACTTCAGTGATAGAGGTATCAATATCTACGGTTGCAAGGTAATAAGGAGCTGTTTCTTTAGCTTGGGGTGCAGCAGTACTACTACAAGCTGCCAAAATAGCTATGAGGCTAATAAATAAAGCCCATCTAAGAGGATGAAACAAAATGCGATGCAAAACGGACCTCCAGGTCGGTTGCGCTACTGGCTCACTACTTCTTGAAGCGCCCAAGTTACTTCAGCAGGTCAAGGCCACAAGGAGAACGACGACCGAGTTACTGATTTGATCAGTAACGGTAGCTAACTATAAGAGGTAAATACTTACAAAATAATGACTAAGGGTTTTGCAGGCTTAGCCCAAGGTACTTGCGCCTTCGGTAGCCTCACAGACGTAAATGTGGGGCTCGAGCCCTGTGGCTTTTTCATAAGCCGTACTAACTTTATCAGCAAATAGTTCTGCATTAGCTGTTTTCACAAGGGCAACCGCGCACCCTCCAAAACCGCCCCCAGTCATACGGGCACCGTAGCAACCTTCTTGCGCTCTGGCTATATCAACGATGGTGTTAAGGGCGTCATTGGTAACCTCAAAGTCGTCACGCAAACTGTCATGACTGCCATTCATAAGCTGACCGAGGCTGACCGCATCCCCAGCTTTCATGGCGTTAGCTGCTTTTTGGGTGCGCACATCTTCTGTAATCACATGACGAGCGCGGCGCATGACCACATCGCTTAATTCTTTTTGGTGTTGCTTAAAAGTCTCGAGCGTCACATCTCTTAAAGCCTTTACGCCAAAGTGCTTAGCAGCCTCTTCACACTGGGCGCGGCGCTCGTTGTAACCCGAGTCAGTGTGGGTATGGCGGGTCATAGTGTCCATGACGACGACAACGGTATCTGGTGGCAGCGTAACAGGTTCTAAATCAAGGGAGCGGCAATCAATTTTTAGCGCGTAGCCTTTTTGCCCGGTAGCGCTAATGAGTTGGTCCATAATGCCTGTATTAGCGCCCACCCATTGGTTTTCGCATTTCTGACCAAGTAAAGCCATTTCTTTAGGGTTCCAGTCAAAGTTTGAAACTTCGTAAAAAGCCCTTGCAGTGGCAAGCTCGAGCGCGGCTGATGACGAAAGCCCGCTCCCCCTGGGAACATCGCCCGTCATAACCCCTTCCCAACCGTTTAGCTCATAGCCAGCTTCCTGAATCGCCCAGGCCATACCCTTGAGGTATTCTTGAAAGCCCGTTGCTTTTTCCAGCTTGTTTAGCTCAAACTCTTCCCAAACATCAAAATCAATTGAGTAAATCCTGACGGTTTTATCGCTTCTGGGTCTAAGCGCAATCCACATAGCACGGTCAATTGCCATAGGCATGACAAAGCCGTCATTATAGTCGGTGTGCTCACCAATTAAATTGACCCTGCCCGGAGCACGAACGATAAACTGGGGGTTTTGACCAAATTTTTCTTCAAAGATTTTTTCAACCGTTTGTTTTAAGTTACTCATTTAGGCTCCATAGTAAAGGATTTATACCCTTTCCGTTTAATTCCTTAAGAATTAAATGCGATCTTTGATCGTTGAAACGAATACTAAACTCGATAGGAGAGGCATAAATCTCTTTAGAGTTTATTAAGCGTATTATCGGGTTTAGTATTATCATAAGGATGGGCGATGTTTGAGGTGAAATAGCACATTGCACTCAATGTTACTGGGCAACGAGTCCTTGTTAGGTTCAGCTTACTGATGTTTGAAATGTATCTCAGAAGCCTGTCTTAAGCTTTCGGCAGCTTGTTCTGCTGTTAGGTCGCGCTGGGCTTCAGCAAGCCACTCATAGCTGGCCACAAATTTTTGTACGGTGGCGCTGCGTAATAAGGGTGGGTAGTAGTGAGCATGAAGCTGCCAGTGCTCAAAGCCTTTATTAGAGGGGGCATTGTGCCAACCTGAGCAGTAAGGGAACGAGGTTTCAAAGAGATTATCAAAACGAGTCAGCATGCGTTTAAGAATGTCGGCAAGAGAATTACGTTCGCTACCTGTTAAGTCAGTTAAACGCAGCACATGACGCTTAGGCAATACCAAGGTCTCGTAAGGCCAGTACGCCCAGTAAGGGACAACAACCAGCCAATGTTCATTTTCTACAACAATACGTTCAGCTTTTTTAAGCTCCAATTGGGCATAATCAAGGAGTAGGGGAGAGCCCTCTCTGTCATAATAGGTTTTTTGCTCGCGGTCTTCGGCTTCAGCCTCATTGGGTAAGAAGTTACTTGCCCAGATTTGCCCGTGGGGGTGAGGGTTACTTGCGCCCACAATTTGCCCTTTGCTTTCAAAAATCTGCACCCACTGATAGGTTTGGCTAAGCTCTTGTAATTGCTCAGCCCAGATATCAACCACGCTTCGCAAGCTTGGCAAATCCATTTCGGCAAGGGTTAAATCATGCCTAGGAGAAAAGCAGATGACTCGGCAGGTTCCTTGTACAGGCTCGAGCTCCAAGAGCCTATCTTGCTCGTCAAAAGCTAAAGGCGTATCGGCAAGCAAAGCCTCATGATCATTGTTAAAAACATAGGTTCTGGTATAGCTTGGGTTTGGTGCGCCGCTTACTCGTGTATTACCAGGGCAAAGATAACAGTTTGGGTCGTATTCGGGTCGTTTTTCGCTTATTTGCTTTTCAACTCTGCCTTGCCAGGGTCGTTTGGCGCGGTGTGGTGATACCAAGACCCATTTGCCCGTAAGTAAATTGCGTCTTCGGTGAGGATGATCTGAAGGATTAAAGGTCATAGCTTCCTTTATTAGGCGTCTTGCGAAAGTATCAACTAAGCAACCGTAGAGCCTATTCGCATTGCAAATGATTGAACTTATGCAAGAGGTCTATTAATTGGTTTTTAGATAAGCACCACAAGACCTTCGCACAACAAGCTGCGTATCGAGGCGAATTTGTCTTTGAGCAATGGGTCTAGCCTTAATAAGGTCAATGAGCATTTCACCAGCAAGACGACCTTGCTCTAAAGGTGGTGTACTCACCGTCGTGAGTGGGGGCGAAGTGAAGCGAGCATTGGGTATGTCATCGTAGCCAACCACCGCTATGTCTTCAGGAATGCGTAAACCTGCCTCTTGAATGGCTGCCATAGCGCCAAGGGCAATGGTGTCATTACCGGCAAAAAGCGCCGTAGGTTTGTGGGCATTTTTAAGCAGCGATTGCATGGCGCGGTAGCCACTCTCAGCACTGTAATTACCAAACCTTACCAAGGTGTCATTTACCTCAAGCTTTGCTTCTTGCAAATAGCGCTGGTAACTTGTCAAGCGTCGTTTGGCAACGGCTACATCTTCTGCTGCAAAGGTGATATGGGCAATGCGCTCATGACCTAAGCCAATAAGATGATCCATGACAGGTTTTATCGAAGATCTTTGCACTACCGAATGTTCCTCAGGATGTCTGACCGTACCCAAAAGTACAGCCGGAAACCCTGCGTCAATAAGCTCACTTAACTCTTCGTCTTCACTGTTGGGGTAAATGACGACCAGACCATCAATTTGCTTGCCTCTTACCAGATCGCGGTAGGCCCTTGTCTTATTAAAGTCTTTGACGGTTTCAACAATGACCTGAAAGCCATGTTTTTTGCTTACGGTAAACAGGCTCGAGAGTAATCTTGGAATATAGGCGTCAATTTCTAACTGAAAAGCTCCATGTAAAACCAGACCAATAGTTTGAGTGCGACCGCTGGCTAAGGTTCTTGCTGCCGCATCTGGCACATAACCTAGCTCGCTGGCAGCATCTAAGACCCGTTTACGTGTGCTATCAGGTAGATTTATCCCTGAAACATTATTGAGCACAAAGGAGACTGTGGTTCTTGATACGCCAGCTAACGCAGCAACTTGGTGACTGGTGGGTCGTTTGGCTTTCACAGTTCTCCTTTGAAGGGGTTTTAGATTTGACTTTAGACCTAAGTGGGTTTGCCTAAACTGGCTAAAGCCCTAAGTTTTTTTAGGCTGACCGCAACTCAGCAGGTAGCCAGTCGCCGTGAGCTTCAATAAGGTCATCAACCAGATTCCAGATTTGCTCTAAGCTAAGCTCGGCTGCTGTATGAGGGTCAAACATGGCAGCGTGGTAGAGATACTCACGGTTGCCTGTTAAAAGTGCTTCAACTGTTAGGCTTTGCACATTGATGTTGGTTTGCATAAGCGCAGCAAGTTGAGGGGGTAAGTGACCAATTTTGGTGGGTTGCACGCCATTTTTGTCAACCACGCAAGGCACTTCAACACAGCAATCCTGGGGCAAATTATCAATCAGGCCATCATTTTGCACATTGCCATAAATCACGCTGGGCTTACCTGTGTGCAAACTATGAATGATGGTTGAGCCGTATTCGTGGCTGCGGTGAACTTCGTTAAGGTTTTCAAAGTTATGAACCACATGAGGCATATGCTCATCGCTTACCCCGGCTTTGCTCATGGCCTCTTTAAAGGGAGCCGTTAAATTAGCATCAGGGTTTTCGAGCTTTTGCCGCATAAAATCCCAGGCTGTAATTTGGACTTCACAGCGGCGGATATATTCATCTAAAGGGATATTAAATTTTTCAATAAGTTCAGGATGGGTCGTTTTGATAAACCAGGGGCTGTATTCGGCAAAGTGCTCACTTGACTCGGTAACAAAGTAGCCAAGGCGTTTAAACATCTCATAGCGAACGCGGTTCCAGTCAGGGATGCGATCTTCTTTGATGACATCTTTAATTTTAGGATAAAGATCTACGCCGTCGCGCTCAAACTTTAAGTAAAAGGCCACGTGATTGATGCCCGCGCAAATATAGTTAATATCATCAATGGGCACATTAATATCGCGAGCAATTTGCTCTGCTGTACCTTGAACACTGTGACAAAGCCCTACCGTTTTAATGCTGGTAGCTTTGTTCATGGCCCAGCAGTTCATGGCCATCGGGTTAACATAATTTAGGTGAGTAACATCGGGGCAAAGTTTTTCCATATCTCGGCAGATATCTAGAAAAACAGGGATGGTGCGGGCTGCCCGCATAATGCCACCAATGCCAAGGGTATCGGCAATGGTCTGTCTTAGGCCGTACTTTTTAGGAATCTCAAAGTCAGTTACGGTGCCGGGCTTATAGCCGCCCACCTGAAACATACTGATGGCATAATCAGCACCATCTAAAGCTTTTTGGCGGTCCGTAGTAATTTCAACGTTTGGCTTTGCACCTAAGACATCGGCAATTTGATGGGCTACAATTTCCGAGGTTTTTAAACGCTCTTCATTGATGTCATAAAGGGCTAGGGTTGCGCCAGCAAGTTCTGGGTAACTTAGAATATCCCCCATCAGGTTTTTGGCAAACACCGTACTACCTGCACCAATAAAAGCAATTTTAGGGCTGTTCATAATGTCTCCTTTTTACTGAAAGAATGGCTAAAAGATAATTGAGAAGTGCCTTTGTAGGCAGCTAGAAGTAATAAAGATAATTCACCAAAGTTCCACCAAAAATGAATGACCGATCTTGGTGCGGTACTTAAACCAGGAATGCGCGCGCACCAGCTCGAGAGGGCTAGTAAACCGTCTCTACCCAAGACCCCAGGTAGGGCCTGGGTAACGCTCGAGCTAGACAAATTAAGTAGTCCCAGCTCTTTTAAAATGTCCCAGTAGCGAAACATAAGATAAGTATGCTCTAGGCTATGAAGTGTAGCCCAAAGCAAAAGCGCATAAGCCCAGCCATTACGCAAACCGCGCATTACCAAAAAGACCATAAGTAACCAGACAAGCCAGTTCCAGCTAAAGTGGACCCACTCAACATTAAAAGCTGAGATAAGCCCTAGCGATTTATTCGCAGTCCAGCCGAGCCAGTAGTACTGGAAGACCTGCACGGCATGCTCGAGCATATGCAAACTTTGTAAGGTAATAACGACACCCAGTAAACCAATAGAAAGCCCCCAGCGTTTTACGTCATCAAGCCATTTCGGACTGACTGAGACAATGACCAGGCCAAAGCCTAAAAGACTGGCGCTCGAGAGGGAAAGACGATTAAACCCCAGTAAAAATGCCCAGAGTAAAATAGCCAAACTAATACCACCCAAGACAAAAGGCAAGCGTTTGCCAGGATTGAGTAAGGTAAAAAGCGAAGGTTTAAGCGGTTGTAAGCTCACAGATCCTCCCGACTGAGGGTAGTTAAACTATTGATAGATGGGGTATCGATTGTAGAAATATAACCATCGGGCCAGATAACCTCGAGCTTTTCTAAATCAGCGCCCTCAGGGATGCCAAAATGGACTCGAGCGCTGTCTCCGCTCAAATAACCACTATTAGAGCGAATATCACGCATAAACTGACCTTTTGAGGTATGTAAAATAAGTTTGGCACCAATAGCTCTGGTGTTTAAGCTAGACCAGTGCAAATCAACTTCAAGCGCATTGCCACAAAGCTGATTTTCAAAAAGAATGGAAGGGCTTTCCAGATTGTTTACAATAATGTCTAAATCACCGTCATTATCCAGATCTGCCATGGTCATGCCCCGACCACTTTGGGTTGAGCCAAGACCCCAGTCAATCGGTTCAAAATGACTTTTGCCCAGATTATGAAAAGCCTGATTGCTTTCTACAAGTTCATTATTAGGTAAATGGCTTAAAACAACGTCGTCGATCATGCCGTTAACCACATAAAGATCTAAAAGACCATCATTATCTAAATCGCCAAATTTTCCTGACCAGCTCCAACCTGAAGCGTCTAATTTAAGTTTGTAGCTATCATTAGAAAAGCCCTGGCTGCTCTGAAGTTGCAGGGCATTTTCTACCCTTTGAGAAGTATGAGCTTTCTTAAGTTCATAGGTTTTTTGCATTAAGGGCATCCAGGCTGCTAAGGCCTTAAGATCACGAAAATCAGGCTTCATATCGGTAGAAAAGAGGTCTTCGTAGCCATTATTATCAACATCGGCCATATCAAAACTCATTGTGTTGCGCGAGGTAATTTTAAAAGGATGTGCTTGCGGCCATTCCCCATCGGTATTTATAAAGGCATAGTCAGGGATGGCGAAATCATTACCAACTAAAATATCTGGTTTATTATCCTTAT
Organism: Trueperaceae bacterium; assembly: GCA_024642575.1. Taxonomy (GTDB): domain Bacteria; phylum Deinococcota; class Deinococci; order Deinococcales; family Trueperaceae; genus JAHEBB01. The sequence goes on from JAHEBB010000188.1 coordinate 8,590, forward strand.
TGACATCAAATAAAATAAGTGCCAGGGCTTGAGAATCTTTGATAAGCCTAGTTTCTTTAAAGCCTTGACTATCTTGCTGATAGACCACGACACCTGCTCCTGTAGAGAATAAAAAGCTGTCGCGTAGTTCTTTTTCTAAGAGTGCATTATAAGAGCCTGTTACCAGATCAAGATCATTATCGCCGTCAAGATCGGCCCAGGCCATACTATAAGCAGGTTTGTTAATATCTTTTTGGTAAACCTTTGAAAAGCTTCCCTTATCATTATACCAAAGGCTAGGTGCGCCAAGATTTTGGCTAAAGGCTATATCAAGCCAGCCGTCGCCGTTTATGTCGATAATAGATACGGCTCGAGCCTCGCCTTGCCCAAGGGATTCCTTGCTAAACTTTAAATCTCCCTGATTCCATAAAATACTATTACTGCCCTTTAAATTGGCTAAAACAATATCGAGCTTACCGTCATTATTAAGGTCACCCACAGCAACACCTGCCCCATTGGAGTCGTAAGCACCAATATGCTCAGGGTCGTGTGCTTGCGTTAGATGCTCCAAAGTATGCTCTATAAACGTACCCGTACAAAACCCCTGTTGTAGAGCCTCAGAGTTAAGCGACAAAGTTTGTGCGTAGCTCGAGCTCATAACAAAGATAAAAAGTAGCAGGTATCGTCTCATCATAAAGATAAAGCTGAGGCGCACTAAGCTAGTGCGCCTCAACAAATTGGGTTTAGAAAATGGCGTTAACTTCTTTAGCTGCAGCAGGGATAACGTCAGCAGCAGTGCCTTCACCAAGGAAAATTCTATCCATGGCTTTGGTCATGATGTCGCCAACTTGTGAAGCGTAGTCAGTAACAGGGAATAAGAAGGTTGCGCCTGGTTCTTTGGTCAGGTCAGAGAAGGCAGAGACATTAACGCCTTGCTCTAAACGCTTAGCAACTGCAATATCAACAGCAGAAGGAATAGCTGGGAAGACAACAGCATAAGAGCCAACGATTTCTTCGCAAGCAGGTGAAGCAGCAAATTTAACCCATTGCCAGGCTTCTTCTTGGTGCTTACTACCTACCCAAATAGAGTCAGCTAGACCGTTAAACATGCTCTTACGGCCTTCTGGACCTACAGGAACTGGAGCAAAAGCGGTCTCAAAGTCAGACTTGAGAACATCGCCAATTTCCCATGAACCGCCTGCACGAATGGCACCTTTTTTACCCTGGAACATAGCCATAGATCCAAGACCTTGAATGTCTGCCAGTCCTGGTGAAATGCCTTGTTGCATGAGGTCGGCAAGCCACTGAATGGTGCCAATA
>JAHEBB010000189.1 GCA_024642575.1 Trueperaceae bacterium
AACCATCAGGTAAAAAGACATGGGCCGTCACCAAAATACCGCGGATGCGCTCAACCGCTGTTGCTGTTAAATGAATAGGGAAGCTACCTGGCAATTCCTGCATGATCTCTGCTTGATGGCGATGACCCGTCGGCGCGTAGGTACGAATTACCCCCATACGTTCAGGGTGATGCCCGGCATCACCTGGTTTATTTCCAGCCGCAGACGAACCAATTTTCCCTTCAACAATAATGTCGCCTCTGGCTGGAACAGCATGCTTTAAAAGGGGGTATAAAGCCAAAATAGTAGCGGTTGCTAAACATCCTGCACCAGCAATATGGGTTGCCGTCCTTAATTCTTCGCGGTGCAATTCTGGGTTACCATAAACAAACTTTGCTAAAAGATCTGGTCGTGGATGCTTTTCAGCATAATATTTTTCGTAACTTGCTTCATCTTTGAGGCGAAAATCGGCGGCTAAATCAATCATACGAGGTGCAAGCGTATTAAATTCATCAAACTTAGTAGCCGAGTGCTTATGGGGTAATCCCAGAACCAGCAAGTCAGCTTCTTTTAATTCATTTACAGATGTAAAACGGAGCTTTGTTGCTGAGCGCAAATTTGGGTGAACCATATGCACAGGCAAACCCGCGTTTCTTTCAGAGGTAACTTGAACTACCTCTAAATGAGGATGGCTCAGAGCAAGACGCAAAAACTCGCCCCCGGCGTAACCGGAAGCACCCACGATAGCGACTTTTAAGGTTTCAGGCATGCTTAAGTACGCACTACTAGTGAAGCTGCATACTGCACAACTCTTGCAGGAATATCTACCCCAGTCGTTGTAACAGAATTGCGAAATTCCATAGTGTGATTCACTTCTACCACCAGTAAACCTCGCTCAGACTCAACCAGATCGACTGCAACCACACCTCCACCTACAGCCTTGGCAGCACCCAGAGTTACCTCGACAAGTTCGTCATAAAGGGGGCAATTGGTAGCGCTTCCGCCTCTGGCAGTATTGGTAATCCAGTGTTCACTGTTACGGTAAATCGCAGCAATCACTTCATCACCAACCACAAAGGTGCGAATATCTCGACCTGGTTTTCTAACATATTCCTGAATATAAAGAATCTTGTGGGCAGGCCCACCTAACGTTTCCTTATGCTCCAAAACTGCTTCGACAGCATCTCTATCATTTAATTTAGAGACCATACGCCCCCAGGAACCGACAACAGGTTTCATGACAATAGGATAGCCAAAGGTTTCGCAAAGACTCAAAATAGCTTCGCTCTCAAAGGCAACTCCGGTACGCGGTGCTGGTACTTTCCACTGCGCTAGAGCAGCGTTTGTGGCCAATTTGTCACCGCAAGTTTCTATGACATTAGGGTGATTGATGCAGGTTACGCCGTAGGCAGTAAAAATACGTGACAGCTCGAGCCCGCGTGTTTGACTCACGCAACGCTCAATAATGACGTCATAGCTGCTAAAGCTTTGATCTTGACTAAAATCAACTGCAATATGGGGCGCATAGAGCTGATCAAAAGGAACCTTTTCCCGTTCAAATGCCTCAAATAGCATACGCTCTTCGGGTCTCAAACGGTCATAAACAACGGCAATTCGGGGGGTCTCAGTCGTTAAAGTCATCATAATAATAAAGCTCTTAGCAAATGCTTGGCTTTAGCTAGACCAGTGAACTGGCCTAGCTAAATACGGCGCTTTATTCTCCCCAGTCTTCATCTTCCATAGGTGCAAGATCGACTTCAAGAGGATTGGTGCCAATAACCTCGAGCTCACTTCCGCAATCCTCACAGATGATAAGTTCACCTAATTCGTAACCGTTGTCTTCTACTTGTGCGTCACATTCTGGACAGTTTGCCATTTCTTTCTCCTTTAAAAATAAAAAATATATCAAACCTTTTGCAAAGCAAAATCAAGACTTAATCATAACTTTCTCCAGGAAAGCGCTGATATTTCTTGTAATACGCCAAAATCGAACCTTCTTTAAGAGCTTCTTGCAAAAATTCAGGGGCTGGTCTTAACTGAAACTGTTCTGCCCCGCGGATAATAACACCGGTTCCTAAGTCAAATGTCACGTTGTCACCCTCATTTAAGAGCTCAGGAACATCTTCGGATTCAAAGACGGGGATACCTAAATTGAGCAAGTTACGGTAATGAATTCGGGCAAATGATTTGGCAATAATACCGCCAATTTGCAACTTCTTCAGGGCTTTTGGAGCGTACTCACGGCTCGAGCCTAGCCCCCAGTTTCGTCCACCCACCAGCAAGTCTCCTGGTTTAACCTGAGCGGCAAACTCAGGTCGTAAATGTGCAAAAGCATAACTCTGAAACTTTTCTTCACCTACCATAAAGGGCGCGTACTTACCCGGTAAAATATCATCGGTATTAATGCCATCACCAAATTTCCAGATTCGCCGATTTTGATCAGGCATAAACAAGCTCCGATTCTGGCAAAGCTATTTCACCTGCAAGCGCAGTTGCCGCAGCTACCGCTGGGCTGGCTAAAAAAATCTTGGCATCCGGGCTACCCATACGACCTATGAAATTTCGGTTACTGGTCGATACACAAACCTCACCAGGAGCCAAAACACCCATATGCCGCCCCATACAGGGCCCACAACCAGGCGTACCAAAAATAGCTCCTGCGGCTAACAGGGTGGCAAACGTTCCATCGGCAACGGCGGCCTCCAAAACCTGGGAGCTTGCTGGAATAATAAGTAGCCTGGTGGTTTCAGCCACTCGACGTCCTTTTAAAATATCAGCAGCAATATGCAAGTCATCCAAGCGACCGTTGGTACAGGTTCCAATAAATACTTGGTCAACCTTAGTTCCTTGATAGCTTTCAACAGGAAAGACATTATCAACTTCAAACGGAGCAGCAACAACAGGTTTTAGACTGTTTAAATCAATATCTACTTGTTTACTATAGTTCGCGTCTTTATCAGCAAAAAGCCAGTCAGGCACGTCATACTCACTAAAGTTTTCGCCACCAGGTACCACCAAACCTACTTTTGCACCTGCTTCTACAGCAAGATTAGCAATCGTCATGCGTTCGGACTTGGTAAACGTCTCAGCGCCATGATACTCGAGCGCAGCGTAGGTCGCGCCATCTGCCGTAATTCTGCGAATAATCTCTAAGGCAATATCCTTGGCAGCAACATTCCCTTGACGCTCACCGTGCAAATTAACCCTTAGCGTTTCTGGTACTTTTAACCAGGTTTTACCACTAGCTGCTGCCAGGGCAATATCGGTTGCACCCATACCGGTACCAAACGCACAAACAGCGCCATAGGTAGTCGAGTGTGAATCTGAACCTAAAATAACCCAACCGGGTCTAGCAAGCCCTTCTTCCATAAGTACCTGATGGCAGATGCCTCGCCCAACATCAAAAAGATTAATACCCCTTGCTCTGGCATACTCCCTTGCCTCTTTTTGAGCTTTCGCCACTTCTATATTTGAAGCAGGAGATACATGATCAATCACAAACGATACGCACTCGGGTCTCTGAATCACACCGCCCAGATCTTCTTCAATGATGCGGATAACATCGGGCGCAATCGAATCAACCACCATGGCCTGATCTACAGGAACAACTGCCAAATCTCCCGCCTCAACGCGCTTGCCCGACTTCACAGACAAAATACGCTCAGATAAGGTTAAACCACGCAAATCTGGCAATTTAGCATTCATGCGTTTACCGCAACTGCCCCATGTAAAAGCGCATCTACTTCGTTCATATCCAGGTCACCATCATCAGCAAGGGCTTTAACGGTTTGAGTAATGCTTTTAATTTCATCTCGAGACAAGCTTAAGCCCAGCTCTTTGGCACGTTCTGCTATGGCATTGTGGCCCGTTAAACGGCTACCAATTTGTAAACGCCGTTTTACCCCAAAGGCTTCAGGTGGAATGATTTCATAAGCGCCTGGGTTTACATAAATGGCTTTTAGATGCATACCCGCTTTGTGATTATAAGCAAATGCACCTGTGAGGTAGTTGTTAAAGGGGATGCCAATACCTGTCATTCGCGCAATCATGGCATCAAGCTCAGGCAGCATTTCAAGGTTGTATTTTTTGGCCAAGCGCTGGGGGTTTTGCGTAAACATCCGTGCTAAAAACCCACCTAAAGGCGTAATCCCATTGCGCTCTCCGATCCCTAAAATACTGGTATCAATATGGGTCGCCCCTGCCCTTATTGCTTCAAAGGCATTGGCAATGGCGCAACCCGTATCATTATGCCCATGAAATTCAATGTCACAGTGCACAACAGCACGAACATCGGCAACAAGCTCGCGCACTTGATTGGGGGTCGCAACGCCTACGGTATCAGCTAAACCCACTCGGTTTACACCAACCATATCAACGGCAGCATAAATTTTTAAGAGATCACGTTTATCACTGCGAAACGTATCTTCCGATGAAAAGCGAACATTACAGCCTGCAGCTTTAACATATTCAATCACTTCACGGCTATGGTCAATGATCGCTTCAATATCTTTTCCGTGACTTACAGAACGAAGCTCTGAAGAGGTAGCAAACAGCAAATCTACGCCATAAACACCGCAATCTACCGCAATTTTTGCATCATGCATATTGGTACGGGTATGGGTGAGAATCTTTGACTTTAAGCCTAAACCTGAGATCGTTTCACAGGCCTTACGGGATTCAGGCGAGGCAACTGGGGTCGTAAGTTCAATAAATTCAACGCCAAAGGCATCAAGGGCTTTGGCAATTTCAATCTTGTCAGCTAACTTAAAGTTGCCAAGAGCAAATTGCTCACCTTCGCGTAGCGTTGAATCAATAATGTGCCAGTCTCGTGGTCGCACAGCCTTCTCCAAACTTAAAAGGGAACTAAAAAAGACCTGCCAAAGTCTAACTAGGTTTTTGCTTTCGGCAGACCATCACGTGGGCTATCCTAGTGTATATAAAAGCGCTTGTCAAGCCTTAGATTCCTCGTCCTGGACGATACTTTCTTTGCTTTAATAAGTTATTTCACAAAGCGCTTATGGCAATTAGAAAATTTTCAGCTTAAACTTACTATTCGTAAGCAAATTAAGATTATAGGTATTTTTATTAAGAATCAAGTAAATTATATAATTATGTTCTTTTATTCAGTAACTTTTACTCGATACCTTTGGGTAACGTTCCGATAGCTGATTCACTGGGTTGCCAGATACCATGCTCGAGCCTTATGGCAGTTTCTTTTGCCAATCTGTCCTGATTTAAAAAGAGATAAACCCAAACCTTTTTACCACTTGGTTGAGCTATGGCTTCGACCCTTTCATATTCTGGTGGACTTAAATGAATACCCTCGAGCTCATCTAGGTGAATCAGGGCTTTATTAATATCTTTATAGGTATAAAGCCAGCCCTGCACCTTGCCTTTTCCCCGAATAAGTGCCGGGTAATTTTCAGGTGCCAGATGATAAAGATCAAAACCTTCTAAAAACCCTTCTTCTTTCTCAAATTCGCCCCCTTGCTGGGCCACTGAGTAATAACGAAGCTTAGGTTTTAAGGTACCGTAAACAAAAACAGTCGATGTCATAAGAGAAAGTATATGTGGGAAAGTGAAAACTGAAAAGTAGAAAGTAAAAATAACTAGCGGTTCTTAAGTTCCTAAAGTGACCACACAAAGCGGAAATTCTATATTGACATCTAGACTTAAAAGCCTGGCAAGTTCGTCATCATAAAATTCGGCTTTAAAGCTGGCCACCAAATCCATAGCAACCGCGCTACTCACCGCACACTGGGCAGCGGCACCTGCTTCAAGGTAAAGATAGCGGTAAGCGCGACTTTTGGCACCATCTTCATGCCTTGCTGGTAAACCTGTAAATGCCAGAATGGCTGCACACGCATCTAGATTGCTAGTGTCACCCAGTAAGATGGCCTCAAGGTCTGTCGCCATATCATCTCGTAGTAAATACTCGAGGCTATGATCTCTTGGGCTGTAATGGTAAACCCCAGCAAACATATCTTGCACTTGACGCACAATCAGATACACTTCCAGGCTCGAGATTGGCCCTGCGGCAATATGCGTACGCTGTTTTCCGTAGGTAAAACCTGCCGTTGCCCAGAGAATCTGCCCCAACTCAGGTAAGTGAATACGCCCACCTTCTGGGATTTGCTCTCTGGCTTGCGACAAGGTTTGCCAAATGCCTCTTCCCCCTTTTAAATCAGGGATGGGTAAACTGGCAACCTCGAGCGGATTGGCATAGACTTTTAAGGATGGCGCTAGCTTCCCTGTGCGGCTCGGTAATTGTCCGCGCCGATACTTTGTTCCGGCCTGAAACAGAGCACCTATGCTGTCATCTTTTTTAGACAAGTCTCACTCCAAAATCAAGTTTATCATTTTACTGGCAAAGAATTCACTATCAAATCTAAAATAGCCTGTCAAGAGGCAATCAGACAGGCTTAAACTTTGATAAATCCCTAAGCAATTGCCTCTTCACCTAGCTATTACTTACACTCTCTTTTCAGCCCAGATGCTAGCTTAAAAGAAGTGACTAACGACTTACTGACCTGGTTTTCGCAGATCAAACGTGACCTGCCTTGGCGTAAGAATCGCAATCCTTATAGGGTTTGGCTATCAGAAATAATGCTGCAACAAACACAAGTCGTTACGGTGATCCCCTTTTTTAAAAGATGGTTAGAGCGCTTTCCTACAGTAAACGATTTAGCGCGTGCCAATCTTGATGATGTTTTAAAAACCTGGGAGGGTTTAGGCTATTACCGCAGAGCAAAACATCTTTACCGTGCAGCACAGATTGTAGCTTTTGAATACAAAGGAGTTTTCCCCGACACTTATGAAGGCTGGCTCGAGCTTCCAGGCATTGGCCCCTATAGTGCCGCCGCCATTTCCTCTATTGTCAATAATGAGGTTGTTGTTGCTGTAGATGGAAATGTAAAAAGAGTCGCGGCTCGACTCTTTTTACTCAAAGGCGAACCTCCAGAAAAATTGGTACGCGAACATCTAGACCCTTATATTTCTGCCAAAAACCCAGGCGACTTTAACGAAGCCATGATGGAGCTTGGGGCTACCCTTTGCAAAAAACAAAACCCTGCCTGCTTGTATTGTCCTCTTAAAACGAATTGTCTGGCTTACCAAACAGGCAAAACGGCTGACTTTCCTGAACCTAAAGTTAAAGCCAAACGACCTCACTACGAAAAGTACGCTCTGGTGAACTTGCGAGATGGTCAGATATGGCTTAGACAGCGAAGCGAAAATGAAATGTTAAATGGTCTTTGGGGCTTCGTGCTGGTTGATGAAGTTGAGGGGGAGGTCAAAAAGCTCGAGCGTGTCAGCCATGCTTATACTCATTTTAGTCTAGGTGTTACCCCCATACTTAGCCAAATCACTCATCAAGAAGGCGAATTTATTGCCTTAACTACCCTGGAATCTTTGGCGTTTTCCACGCTTGACTACAAAATATTAGAAGTTATCAAAACCCATCTTCCAAACTCAGATCAATTGTAGCGCTAGCTTTTGTCATCACTTTTCACTTTTTACTTTTCAGTTTCCTCTATCCTTACCTTATGAGTAAATCCGAACGGCTCGAGCTTGCCCTTTCCAGGTCACTTTCTGACCTTATACCCACCCTAAAAGATCCGCGTATACCCCTTATTGTTACAGTGGAACGAGTGCATCTTTCTAAAGATGGTAAAGCCGCCAAAGTCTTGGTTAGCACCCTTGATAAAACTGACGAGGAAGAAATGCTCGAAGCCCTAAACCGCTCTGCAGGCTATTTACAAAAACAAATTAGTCAAAGCATGCAAACACGCTTTACACCCAAACTCAGTTTTTATAGCGATTTGCTAAAGGTCTTAGCTTGACGCAAACCATCATCCGCGTACGCTTTGCCGAGACCGATCAAATGGGCGTGGCACATCACAGTTCTTATATTCTTTGGTGCGAAGTAGCTAGGGTAGATTGGCTAAACCAACATGGTAACCGCTACAAAGACTTCGAGCTCGAGACAGGAATTTCACTAGCCGTTAGCGACCTACATATCCAGTACCGTCAAGGTGTGAGCTTTGATGATGAAGTCCTTATTAAAACAAAACTTATCGAAGCCAAAAGTCGCCGCTTTAGTTTTGATTACAGCCTAATACACGCGGGCAAACTGGTTGCCAAAGCAAGAACGCTACATACGCCAACCAATAGAGCTGGGCAAGCGGTCCGCATGCCTGAGAAGTATTTTGCTTTGCTCGCACAGCATCTTGAACCCCTGTAATCTTGGAGTAAACTTAGAAAGCATTACAAATTGAGTTCCTAGTACCTGATAAACCCTTCAAAACAGGCTATACTGGCAAAACTTATTTAGAGCGCTGTCTCTAAGCATCCCGATAATCAACCTGCAAACCTCATCTTATTTAAGGACTAGCACTATGAGCAAATCTGTTATGCAAGCTGAACAAACGAAAACCAAAAGCAAATTTCGTACCGAAGCCCTGACCTTTGATGATGTCTTGCTGGTACCGGCAAGATCTTCGGTTTTGCCCAAAGAAGTCAGTAGCAAAACGCGTTTTTCTAGAAACATCGAGCTAAATATTCCGATTATTTCATCTGCTATGGACACCGTAACTGAAACCCAAATGGCCATTGCGATGGCGCGTCAGGGTGGCATTGGTGTGATTCATAAAAAAATGAGCATTGAAGCGCAAGCTGATATGGTGCGCAAAGTTAAACGTAGCGAATCTGGCATGATTGTTGACCCGATTACGCTTGGTCGTGAAGCAAGTTTGCAAGATGCTGAAGACCTAATGGCAGCCTACCGCATAAGTGGCGTGCCCATTGTAGAAAAAGATGGTCGTTTGGTTGGCATCTTAACCAACCGCGATCTACGCTTTGAAACCGATTTTGGTCAGAGCGTTGAAGACCGCATGACCAAGGATAATTTGGTAACGGTTCCGGTAGGCACAACTTTAGAGGAAGCCAAAGAAATCTTGCGCAGTCACCGCGTTGAGAAACTTCTGGTTGTCGATGACAACTATAAACTTCAAGGGCTTATCACCATAAAAGATATACAAAAAAAGCTCGAGTTTCCTGACGCTGCCAAAGACGCTATAGGACGCTTGCGCGTTGCTGCTGCCGTAGGTGTGAGTCATGACCTTGAAGCAAGAGCCAGTGCCCTTGTTGAGGCAGGAGTAGACGCTCTTGTTTTAGATAGCGCGCATGGTCACTCTGAAGGCATTTTAGATGCTTTGAGTTATCTTAAAGAAAGCTTTAAGGTGGATATTGTGGCGGGTAATATAGCCACTTTTGAAGCGGCTAAAGATTTAATTGATAGGGGTGCTGACGCAGTTAAAGTAGGCATCGGCCCTGGAAGCATTTGTACGACTCGAGTTGTCACGGGTGTAGGTATGCCTCAACTCACAGCCATTATGGACGTTGCTGAAGCAGCTCACGCAGCTGGCATACCCCTCATTGCTGATGGTGGCATAAAAATGACCGGAGACGTTCCCAAGGCCATTGCCGCAGGTGCTGACAGTGTGATGGTAGGTAGTATGCTGGCTGGCACCACTGAAGCCCCAGGCGAAGACATTTTGAAAGATGGTCGCCGCTACAAAGCCTACAGAGGCATGGGTTCACTTGGCGCTATGGCTGGTGGTAGTGCTGACCGCTATTTTCAAGAAGATGCCAAAAAGCTCGTGCCCGAAGGCATCGAAGGTATGGTCTCCTATAAAGGGCCTGTTGGCGATGTGATTTACCAGATGATTGGTGGCTTAAGAAGTGCAATGGGTTATTGTGGCACGCCTGACATTGCTAGTTTAAAAGATAAGGCGCAGTTTGTTACCATCACCAATGCCAGCCTGATTGAGTCGCACCCTCATGATGTAACGATTACCAAAGATGCGCCTAATTATTCTTTGAAAAGAA
>JAHEBB010000679.1 GCA_024642575.1 Trueperaceae bacterium
TCTGAAGTGATTCGGGGTATTGGACCAACCTTAGTTTTTGCTCTTTTACTTGATGGACCACAACTTAAAGAAAGATGGTCAGCTCGTTATGCAAGTGTTTTAGCGGATGATCCTGGTTCAGCTGTTTTATCGTTGACTTCAAAAGGAATGGCTAACAGGTCAAAAATAATTGGAGAGCAGAGGTTAACAGAGAATGAGAATGCCTCTGTTGGCCTATGGAAGGATCAATTGACTGGTTGGAAGCCCATTGAGATTAAACAAAACGAAGGTGCGTTTCTACTTACTTTGACAGCCCAGCATATAGAGGAATTTACTGCGGATAATAGAAGTGATCATCAGAATGCGGCTACAATAAAATATGAAGGTATTAAGTTTTACTCAACCGTAAAAACTGAAGGTTCATCAGAAGATTTGCAAAATATTCTTAAGAGTATAGACTTTCAAGGGAGTAAAATTCTAGATAGATTTTTTGCTGATTGGACAGACCTGCGGGAACTATCTGCATTCTTTTTCGTTTTAAATGCTTGGATATCATTAAAAGGTAAACTATGAAGAGAAGATGTTTGAATGGATACTCTCAGGGGGAAAAGAAATAGAGACTTCTCATCGATTGGAATCTATTATAAGTATTGTAAAAAATGCACAAGTAAGCCCTTCTTTTTTTGGAATTTCTTCATCCGAAGAATATATTATTATAAAGGAAGACGATGAGAAGACGCCAAAATGGCCAACTTCATCTTTGAGAAATGCTATAGCTTTGTTAATGCGTTGGTCGGAAAATCATGAATTTTCCACTTATGATTGTGAAGAGCACTATAGCTCCCTCATTGACGAGGCATTAAAAGTTTTAGAGAATAATCGAAACTTAATAAGAAACCAAACAAATGGCAATAATTTAGAAAGTTTAGAAGACCCTGAAAGAATTGAGGGAACTATTTCAAGAGCAACCCTAATAGCTCTTTATTATCGTTTAAGTAATATGAGGGAAAAACGCTCTAGTCATGGGGACTCAAAATTGGCTGATATTGACCTTGGAAGAGTTAAAGAACTTATGAAGTTAATAGAAAATGAGTTTAATGAAGTAATTTAATCTTTAAGACAACAGGAGTATACCTAAGAATGTGGTCAGCTCTGACTAAGCAGGTTTTGAAATACTAAGCCTGACTAAAAGCAATATAACGCTCGAGCTTAGCCAGCGTTTTACCACTATCTATCAGTGTTTCAGCTTGTTTAGCCCCTTCAGCTATGCTCTCGGCTTTACCAACAATGTAAAGAGCCGCCCCTGCATTTAACAGGACAATATCGCGTTTGGCACCTTTAATCTCGCCGTTAAAAAGTCGGCGTATAGTGCGAGCGTTTTCTTCGGGAGTGCCCCCTAAAATGTCCTTGAGGTCGTAACGGGCTAGACCCACGTCTTCAGGCTCGAGCTCGTAGGTTTTAACCCCTGAATCGTCAAACTCAGTTATTTTGTTTTCGCCACAAACGCTTAGCTCATCAAGCCCTGAGCCGTGAACTACCATGCCGCGTTTTACCCCAAGACCTTTTAAAACCTGGGCTAGCGTTTCAGTCAGATGGGGGTCATAAACGCCCATCAGTTGATAGTCGGCATTGGCAGGGTTGGTCAATGGGCCAATTGAATTGAAAACGGTTCGTGCCTGAATATCGGCACGTATGGGCGCAACAAACTTCATGGCAGGGTGATGAGCCCTGGCATAGAGGAAGGAGATTCCCACTTCATCAATACTTTTTGCCAGCCTCTCGGGCGTTTGCTCGAGATTGACACCCAGGGCTTCTAAAACATCGGCTGCGCCAGATTTTCGGGTGACGCCCCGGTTGCCGTGTTTGGCAATTTTCACGTCTGCTGCTGCCACCACAAAGAGGGTCGCAGTACTAACATTAAAGGTGTTTATGCCTGTTCCACCTGTGCCCACAATATCTAACAAGGGTTCATTGGTTTGGATAGGGACTTTAACTGCTCTTGCCCGCATGGCCTCGGCAAAGCCAACCACTTCTTCAACGGTTTCACCACGCATGCGTAAAGCAGCAAGCAGAGCAGCGGCCTGCATCTGACTCAGTTTGCCGTCCATGAGGTGACCAATAACTTCACGAGCCTCTTCGCGGCTCAAGGTTTTACCTTCAAAAATATCGTTTAGGGTTTGAGCAATTGAAATTTCCATCTTAATTCCTTTCGGCTTTAGCGCCTGCAAAATAAGCTTTTTCGTAAGCAAAACTGTCAGGGCTTAAGGTTTTAACGAGATAGCTAATAGGTGGCCTAAAACTAACCTCTTTTAGGCTCATAAGTAAAGGATGTACCCCAAGGCGGTAAGCCAGCTCAGGGTAAAGCTGAGCAATTTTTGCAGCGTTTCGTCCTGCGCTCTGAGCTTTGGCAAGGTCGCGTCCGCGCATAGGGTTAGGGCCAATATGTTTAACTTTGGCATTTGCTAAGGCTTTAAAGGCTAAACCTGTTTTGTAAAGCTTATAGCCAAGGAGCAAATCTTCGCCGCCGTAACCCTGAATACGCTTATCAAAGCCACCCACTTTATCAAAACTAGCTTTGGGCAGGCTCGAGTTTGCGCCATTCAAATTCCAGAAAGAAACCCTATCAGGTTGCCAGGTTTCGGTTTTTTCGCTAACAAAGTCAATGCCACCAATCGCCACACAGGGGTCTTT
>JAHEBB010000680.1 GCA_024642575.1 Trueperaceae bacterium
ATCATACTTAGCGCGTCTTTGCTTTCGTAGTAGCCGTAAGTGGCGAACCTGCCTGAGCTCGAGCCGTGCGCTCTAGCGTCATAAAACATTAGCGAACAACCCTTTTGCCAAAACATTGGCGCATATTTGAGCATGCTATAGCGGGTACTTCCAATGCCGTGCAAAAACAAGACAGCACAGGGTTGTGTATTAGGAAAAAACCAGCCCGATAAGGTAACGTTATTGGCTGAAATACTTAAGGCTTGGGCTTGAGGCAAGCCAAAATCTGCGGGGCTATTGATGCCCAAACGACTACGGTCTTGCTCGAGGCTAAAAGTATCAAACTTGATCAAGATGTCAGAAAAAAACCAGCTTACTCCCACATAGCTTACAACCAGACAAAGCAAAACAAAAAAGATAAGCCAGTGCCAGAGAGGTCTTGATTCTTTTTCCACACTTCAGTTTAGGCAAGTTTTTGCTTCCAAACGGCCAAGTTTTTAACTGTAAAGCCGAAGAAAAATCTTTTGTCTAGGTATTAAAGAGAAACGGTATGAAGGAGCCGTTATCTTAAGCCTAAAACCAAACCCGACATCACCTTTAGAAAACGCCATTCGAGTTTTCTGCATTCCATCGGACTAGGTATTTAAGTTAAGTCGCTATGTTTAGTTTACGTTAAAGGTGAATTAAACGGACTTTTAATAAGCATTTTAAAACCACTATCAAGGCTGAAATTGACACAATGAGTAATAACTGGCTAAACTCGCCTATCAATTTAAACGAAGTGTAAAGGGAGAGACGTATGAAGATAACGGCAGTCAAGCTCCGTAAACTTAGTGGCACCATGGAAACTGAGGGAAGTTTCTGGGAAGAGCGCTTACTAATGCCTCTGGATGTCTATGAAGAGTTTCGCAATCGTCCAGTTGCCTGGGGAAATCCGCAAGATGATAGACATTACCAACTCTCCGCGGTATTTGTGCAAATCGAAACGGATGAAGGCGTTTATGGGATAGCGGGTCCTATGGATGAACCAGTCGCTTACATTATTGCTAGGCAATTAAGACCTTTGCTTTTAGGCAGAGATGCCTTTGCGCATGAATTTCTCTGGGATATTATGCACCGCGCTTTAGTTCACGGGCGTCAAGGCGAAGCTATGATGGCCATTTCAGCGGTTGATTGTGCCCTCTGGGATTTAAAAGGACGTGCGCTTAATCAACCTGTATACCGACTTCTGGGTGGACCAACCCGCACAGAAGTTCCTGCTTACGCTTCTATGCTGGGATTTAATGTTTTGGATATGGGTTTAGTAAAAGAAAGAGCTAAAGCCTTCCAAGAAAAGGGTTATAAAGCACAAAAATGGTTCTTTCGTCATGGCCCCATGTCCGGCGCAGAAGGCTTACGCAAAAATGTTGAACTAGTGAAAACCTTGCGTGAAACGCTTGGGCCAGATGATGACATCATGTTGGACTGCTGGCAGAGTATGGATTTGAATTATGTTGTAAAACTGGCTGAGCAAATAGTAGCCTTTAACCCACGCTGGATAGAAGAACCTGCTATGCCTGATCGCATTGATACGCACCGCCAAATTAGAGAGCGCATCTCCATTCCTATTTCTGGGGCAGAGCATGAGTACACGCGCTGGGGCTTTAAGCGTTTTGTCGATCAAGAAGCCTTAGATATTTTGCAACCAGATATTTACTGGGCAGGTGGTTTAACTGAAACGCTAAAAATTGCAGCCTATGCCACTACCCACGATCTGATTACCATCCCACATGGGCACTCAACCCCTGCAGGTATTCATTTTTCAGTGACTCAGTCCCCGATTCACACCCCGTATCAGGAGTTTTTAGAAAAGTGGAACCAGATACATCAGCATTTCTTGCTGCACCCTCTTTGGCCTGAAAAGGGAGTCATAAAAGCTCCAAATGCCCCTGGTTTAAATATGGAACTTGATACTGGAAAGATTGAGAGAGAAGAGGCGTTTATGCCTGCCTGACGCTGATTTGGCACATGCTAGACACACAAAACAAAAAGCGCAGTAGGATTAGCTACTGCGCTAGTTGGCTCGGCGGGTAGGATTCGAACCTACGACCAATCGGTTAACAGCCGATCGCTCTGCCACTGAGCTACCACCGAACAAAGCCCAAATGAGGCGACGAGTAGTTTAACAAAGATGTAGGCATTTAGCAAGTCATTTCGAGTCAATTCTGGAACTTATAAGCTTTTTCACGGCTATAAAATGCATTAGATTTAAAGGGTTTTAAAGCTGTTTTTTAAGGGTGGCGTGTGTTATTAAGCAGTAATACCAAACTGAAAAGTGGGTGTAACGATACTTAGCTTGTCCGAGCGTACGATCAAAGATCGGAATTGATGATGGTGGTATATCATCAATTCCGCTTGGTATAAGATAGCTAGATATTTTATAAGATTAAGCGCCTTTTTAAGCTAGACTAGTGAGTATGACAGCCCATCATGTTCACAGCGCACTTGCTCATATTCATATTTGGACTCACGGTGAGGGGAAGGGCACCTATAGCGCTCGAGTCTTAAATGACTGCCTGGTAAGTTTGGCGGGTGAGCGGCAAGTGAGTTTGTCGAGCCTTTCTGTCTTAGATGCGCAGCATCGGGCATGGTTGGCTGAAGTGGTGTTTGGGCTCGAGCATTTAAAGAGGCATGAACTGTTAAGTGCTGC
>JAHEBB010000681.1:0-873 GCA_024642575.1 Trueperaceae bacterium
AAACCTGTTGAATATAGATCACTCCGAACTGCCCTTAAAAGGTCGATAAGATTTAGGGTTATGAAGTTTGAATGGTGTGTGTCTTCGTAAACAAGACGTCGTTCACCTTGATTATCTATCAGTCCATGCCCACACCAGTAAAAGAGCCAGCTATCACCTTTAAGTTTAGGGAGATTTTCGTTAAGCGCAGCTTCTAAGACTCTGCGATTTGCCTCATCAACTTTGATACCTTCTGGAAGATTTGTTTGCTTCTCAGCATTCGCGGGTGACAGGAAAAGACGGATATTCTGAGGTGGCAAACCTCGCTCTAGTAACCAGTCCACCATGCCCAGAACACTATTGACTGGGCCATCGAGGTTATCTTTAGGGTCAGTGGCATAGGTTTCAATGCCGACTAGCCATGCATGACTTTTATCTGTAAGCTGCAAATCGCCTCCGCTGTAGCTTAAGCATACAGGCTCGAGCCTTTCGTGCCAAGCTTGACTTGATAAGAAGTGATCTGCTTAGCTCGAGCTTAATTGGGCTATTTGCATGAATCCCATAAGTGTTAGTTCCGAGGGTGGAACCATGAATGCTTAAGGGCATTTTTATTTTCTGGTTCATGAGGTTTCCAAGGATTTTTAACGCTCATGGGTTTCCCAAAATACGCCACCCAAAATAAGTCACTTAGCTGATCTATTCAGTACACTAATGAGGTGGATGATGACCTCTTTGACCCTTTGGATGAAAGTTATTATCAAAGTCTAGAAAGCTTTGCTCAAATGCTTAGAAAGCTCGAGTATGGGATTGAAATTGTTAATGGCAGCAAACTAATTGTTCGTTTACCTTTAGGCATTCATCCTTACCGAGCTTATAGCTTAGCAAGCTATGTCA
>JAHEBB010000681.1:883-2667 GCA_024642575.1 Trueperaceae bacterium
CCAAGGCTTATTTAGCGTTGAACAGTTTAATCAAGAGGATGAAGACATCTTGGAGCTCGAGCTTATTGCAGATATTCCTCTGTTTAAACGGGTTGAAACGCCTGTTGATTATTTTCGTTTAGCCGCTGATGACTTACTCAAGCAAGTAACCTTAAGGTTTGAGTTTGACAATGCTATTGGCATTGACTTAACAAATCAACTCATGACGAATAGCCTGGTGTTTATTGATTATGACGGACAAGAGGGTTTGTATGAATCTTTGATGGACTGGCTTGAAGACGTCCATCCTGAAGAACAAAAAAGACTAGAAGAAGTTTCAGATGATGATTTTGTTGATTTGATCGATGAACTCTGGTTAGCCTTTTTTGATTTAGAGTTTACGGGAGCTTGCGCTTTAGCTGAGGAGCATTTGATTGTTCATTGTTTAGGGGCTCATGACCAAGGTTATGTTGGGGATGAGATGTATTTTCTATTTGAGAAGCAGGTGTTTGAAACGCTTGAAGTTCCTACTAAGTTTTTTGTTTGGACGAATTGATTTGAGTGTGGGTGGCTCGAGGTTAAAAAGGTACTAGGGCATTTATGCTGTGATTAGTAGTTTTAAGGCTACTCGGCAAAATCATGGGAACAGTTAGCTACCTGGTAGCTTAAAATGGATACTTACCTAAGCTAGCCTCACTTGCTCTAGAATCTGCGCTAATTCGTTAGCTAAAGCTTCATCTCCTAGCCCAGCACGTACCTTATCCAGAATAGTCTGGTAATACCAAAGTGACTCTTCTTTTCCTACCTTAAATCTTTGCCAAATCGCTTCTCCAACTTGAGGATTTTGCAAATCCCGATGTACGGCCTTGAGATTAGCTAAAGCGTCCGCTGCTTTTAACCTTAAAACACGCTTATTCTCTAAATCTAAATGCTCGAGCATAGCCAAACGCTGAGCTTTCCACCGTGCGACTTTCTCTAGGGGTAAGGTATCAGTCTCAATGGGTTTGGTCACTGCCCAAACAAGGTCAGCTACGTCTTGCCCAAAGGTTTCAACTATGTCTTCGATTTTTGTATTAGTATCTTCAACCACATCATGAAGCAAGCCCGCGATATGAAGCGGCTCATCATTGGGGTAATAGTAAATCAGGGTTTCAGCGACCATGACTGGGTGCGTAATGTAGGGAACTTTGCTGCCTTTCCTGACTTGACCTTGGTGTTTTTCGGTAGCAAACCTAAGTGCCTGAGTAAAGCTTTGAGACATCTCAATTCTCCTTTATTGCCTACAAACATTTTACTTGAGAATAGTTTTCAAACCTAGACGCTGGAAAAATCACAATTACAAGCTTCTCAAATATGATTAAATACCCTAAAGTTTGGGGAGGTCATGAATAAAAAAGAGTTATCAGAGCGAGATATATGTACCAAATACATTACCCCTGCCCTAAAACAAGCAGGCTGGGATGTCATGCGCCAAATCAGAGAAGAAGTTAGCTTTACCCAAGGACAAATCTTAGTCAGAGGCAAAAAAGTCAAACGTGGGGAAACCAAACGTGCTGATTACATCCTGTATCACCAAGCCAATTTACCTCTGGCTATTGTTGAGGCCAAAGATAATACCCAAGCAATAGGGGCAGGGATGCAGCAGGCACTCGAGTATGGCGACATGCTTGACATCCCTTTTATCTTTAGTTCCAACGGTGACGGATTTCTTTTTAGAGATAATACTGGGCAAAGTGCCTTACTAGAACAGGAACTTGCCTTAGAAGATTTTCCCTCACCGCAAACCCTCTGGCAAGCTTATAAAC
>JAHEBB010000682.1 GCA_024642575.1 Trueperaceae bacterium
GTCCTTGGACTTTGACTACATGGGAACACTGCCTACTGAGGCGAACGCGGGGAATCAGTTCTACGGTCAAGACGTAGCGCAATTCATCAGCGCGAGTCTGGAGGCGGCAGGGCACAAAGCAGGTTTCATACCCGAAGACTGGGGCTGGCTGGTCAGTTGTAGCCTCAAAGACAAAAATACTCTCGAAGTGGCTGTCTATAATCTAAATGAGCACGGCGAAGGTGGGAAGCCTGGGGCACCGGAATGGGGGTTATGGGTACGGCACTATCAAGCGGCAAAGCGATTTGGCTTTTGGTCTTACCACAAGGAGGTGTCGGTCACAGCCGAGCAAATTCAAGTGCTCAAAGGTATATTTTCTACCAAAGGCATTCACCTGGAACCCTGGAACGAAGGGCCAGAAGAAGCTTAGATTAAAAACAGGGCAGCAATGTAACGCGCTAACGAACTCGGAATCTACTCCGAGCCGAGTTCCATCCAAAGGAGTAAAAGCAGGTATCTATAAGTCGTTTTACTGTTATAGGTCTAGGACTCGAGCCACCGTGGGACTTCACTGCTGGCTTTATTTTAACAGAAAGTTAAACATTGATTATTGATACAGGTGCTAAAAATCTGGCATCTCCCCTTTAAAGGGATTAATACCCTGAAAAGACAGTCGCGAGCCCTTTAAGAACACCATGCGCTAAAGCTTAAGCCAACATTTACTCCCTAAGTATTAATCTTTTTTTATAACCCGTTCCTATGATTTGAATGAGGCTTAAATGCTCGAGCCTATTTATAGCCTTGGTAATAAGATACCTTTCAGTATACAAAGCATTTGCAATAGCCTGATGGGTCATAGCGACCTCTCCCCTATTTAGTAACCAGAGATAAAGCAGCTTGGTCGTGGGGGTTTCTTCTTTTAAAGATTCAGGTAAAGGGAGTACTTCAGACATAAAGGGGTCGTGGTAAGCTAGGAACCGACAAGTCCTTTCTAGGAATGAAGCCGCGAACCGCCAAGTAGCGCGGCTTTCTTTATGTGAGTATACCCTCTTACGCAACTTAGCCTAGCTCCATTTTTGTATTAAAATAATACTAAATGAGGTTTAAATGATCATAGATGATTTTGTTGGAAGAGACGCTGAAGCAAGATTGATACTGGCAAATGTAGAAAACAAGCGCTCGAGTCTTATTATTGCTGAGGCTGGTTTAGGTAAGTCAGCCTTGATTGAGTTTATTGCCCCCTTACTACAAACGGAAGGTCGGTTGATTGTTAGCACTAGAGTTGGACCTGGATTTACCAATTTTCTAAAAGAGGTCTTTGAAGGTTTATGGCACCACGGGCTGATTCCAAATCAGAGCAAAGATTTCGCTGAAGACTATAAGAACTGGTCGAAAACAAAACGAAATAATGATGAGAAAGCCCAGAATCTTGTTGGCTTAATTGAAAAAGCAGCTGACATCATCCTTACGATTGATGATGCTGGAAACCTGAGTACCACAAGCCGACCCTGGTTAATCAAGTTTGTAGAGAGTTGTGTTCTGGTCGCGGCTATAGACCCAATAGCGCTAAAGAAAGCTGGCACAAAACGGTTCTGGAAACTGTTTGATGAGCTGCGCTTAGCTCCTTTAAGTAAACCTGAAAGTGTCGAATTGCTAGATAAACTTATAAGTAGATACTCGGTTACAACCGACGATCTAGAGATTTATAAACGCAGCGTGCTTGACCTGGCTCATGGAAACCCTTTTGAACTACAGCGCCTTGTGAAATACCACAGTAGCGAGGCCTTGGTAAAAAGCCGTGAAGTGATTAGTGGTACCCACAGTTTTGTTGACAGAGACGTGCGGCAACTCGCCTTAGCCCCTATTCTCTTGATCTTTAGCGCCTTTGTAGTGGCTGGCAGGTATATAGCGAGGGTTCAAGGAGATATGGATATTTATGTACTAAGCGCTATAGGCTTGGGCTTACTGGTTATTTTTTCACCTCTCTTGCGAACCGCCCTTAAACCCAGGAGCAAATAATGAAGATACACACCCTCTTTGTCATTATTTGCCTTCTCGGTTTAGCTAAGGCGCAAACTTTACCCAGCTTTTTTACGCAAGAAGACCTAACAGTGCTCGAGCAGTTAATACAAATTGCAGAACTGCATGATCTAGCTAGTCTAACCGAAACACAAAATATTCAAGCCCTTGAGCAGACGTTTAGCCTGGGTGGACGACTAACAAATGCCCTGTCAATTTCTGGTTCAGCCCATTTAGAAGGGGATATTTATGGGCAAGCAGTTCCTAATTATTCAGTTTCAATCAGTCTTGACGTGATGAAGCTTTTAAATGTAGACGGCAATAAGGAAATCAGTGAGCAAAAACGCCTAAATGCCCAACTTGAAAACCGTTTAAGCGTTGTAGAGGCTTTTGTGGGCTATAAAGTGGCACTTCTGGCAGCAGAAACAGCAGCAAGGGCTCTAGAAGCCAGTGAAGCAAACTACAGAGTGAACGTTGCCAGAGTAAAGGTAGGGGAGAATATACTGAGTCAACAAATTAGTGCGCAGAGTGACGTTGCCAGAGCGGGATTAGAACTTTATAGAGCCAATGGTCAGGTGATTATTGGGCTTGAGGCTTTAGCTGGCGTGATTGGGGTTTCTGTTAGTGACTTGGTTTTGCTTTTAGAGGCTAGGGATGACTGAATT
>JAHEBB010000683.1 GCA_024642575.1 Trueperaceae bacterium
TGATCTCCAGGATTGACTTTTGACTTCTTCTTTGTTTGTTGGAGATGAAATTACAAGGTCATAGATATCGTCTAGAGTCAATCTTCTTTTTGCTGCTTTTAATATATCAATTGAGTTTATAATTAATTGGAGAGTGGCTCGCTGCCAATAGGGATCAGCATTTCCTCCTCTAGAAGTTCCTCCTTCACTGAATTCCAGAATTTTATTAAACAGCTGGCTGAGGTTATTAGTGCTTTTCCCACCAGGCCCCGTATGATTCATTACAAAATCTAAAAAGTTAAACCTAAATGGATTTGCGGGATTAAAGATGATTAAGTCTTGTATTCTCCCAGTGTCCTTTGCATAACTTTCCCAAGCTTTCGCCTCATCTACTTTTACGCATAACACAAGCCCTCCAAGACCTTGTTCAAGAAACGCTTTAGCGTAAGCCTGGCCACTCCCAGAACTTTTGCCGCTTCCAGTCGCACCAAATATTACGGTGCCTTGAAATGCATCTTCTAAAGTAAGGACATCAAAAACCTCTTGCTTATAAGAAGGACAAGGCAATACCAATATTGGGAGATCTCTATGCGATAACTCATTTTGGGAGGTAGCTATACGTTTTTGTAACATTGTTTCCTATTCTTCTAATACTTGATTGACAACCTAAAACAACCATTTATGCGATTTTCAATACAAAAATGAACATTCTATAAAAACAATCTACATGCCAAAAACGGATTCCTCCAATTTCCAATTCCGAGAACAAAACATTTCCGTCTAAAAGAACACCAAACTATTTTTGAAAATTTATATTGTTCTGTATTTTTTTAGCAACGCCCTTCATGATTTTTCTCCTGAAACATTTGTTATATTATTTGCTATATACTTGCTTAGTGAATCCACACTATGAAAATAACGCGCTGCTTCGTTTTTGCTACTCATTATTCTTAGACTTGCTCGCCAATCCTGGCTGTTATCATCTTGCCAAAGGCGGAGCATATAGAGTTTTTCCTTACCTTTTCCCTGCATGCTAGTCTCCTCAGTAACGGCCCTACCCCTGAACCAGATGCTTTTGTTTATATGCCATTATTTCCTCCTTTATGCTTTGAAGTAGTTCTACCTTGATTGATATCAACGAAAACTCAACGAATTTAGAGTTGAATGATGCAGCTTTCCAAGAGCGCATGCGTTACCTCTGCTACCAGGGGTTTAGCCGCCTCGAAAGAAATTTTGCGTAGGCGAATGTGAGATTGAGAAACCTTAAGATTAGGCTCATCAACCGAGCGAAAGCCAATTTTATCGAGCAGAGTATGACTATGGTCAATGTTCAGCAAATAGGCTGTTCGTATATCCTGCTTTTCAGCGTAGGCAAAACAGCAGCTTATCAGCGCAGAGCAGTAGGCTCGAGCCCTGTAAGCAGGCGCAACAACTACCTGCGAAATCTCCATACTGCTTAAACGGTCTTCAAGTTCAATCAACCTCTCTATAGGTAAACAAAGGTCTGGCTTAAGCCTCGGACTAAGGAGCCTGAAACTAGCGATAGCCTCACTGTCAAGATAGGCGGCAAAATGACTCGAGCAATCTTCAAACTCATCTTTTTGATAGGCAGCCTGGGCCAGCAGGTTTCTTAGAGACAGGCTGCGGTCTGGTGTTTTGAGTTCTTTGATATAAAACCTTTCCTTTTTGAGTTTTTTGACAAGTGAGGAGGCGTAAGATAATTTAGGCAAGGTGTTCTCCTGTCAGGTACTGAGCAATGTGGCAAATCACTTTTTGATCAAACAGAAGCCGAATATGCCCTAAGCCTTTGGTGGCTAAAAGGCTCGAGCCTGACCAGTTTTTGGCTATAGCCTGACTATTGGCAAAAGGAATCATGCTGTCTTCATGGTCATGAATAATCAGGGCTGGTAGCGTTTGGCTTTTTGTAATTTCTATCAGATCAAAGTTGTTAATACTCTTACCTGAGCTTTGCTCGAGCCTGGCCTCAAGCCTTGCTTGTATGGTTTCAGGAAGTCTGGTAATTTCACAAAAAAGCTCGAGCTTGATTTTTAGTGAGGACATGGGGGCAAGCAGAATCAGTTTTTCTGGGCTTAGCTCAGGGTTTTCCTGAATCATAAGGCTGCTGGCAGCTGCCCCGCAGGAATGGGCAATGATGGCATAGGCTTTGCCCATAACTCTTATGACGTGCTTGATGACCTGACAAAAATCATATAGACCTGTGCTCTGCTTGGCTGATTTACCATGGCCTGGGGCGTCAAAAGCAACAACCTGATAACCAGCCTTTACCAGCATTTCAATGATTTCGGCAAACAGGCTCAGGGTACTTTCCCAACCATGTACCAGATAAACCCGTTTGCCACTTTCACCCCAGCTATAACCGCTGATTTTCTTGGCTCGGTAGGGCAGGCTAAAAGGTTTGGCACCAAGGGGCAAATCACTTTCTGAGTAGCGGATGCGTTTACGTGGGCTTTGGAGGCGATCATAGGCCAGTTCGGTCGCCAAGCGTGGCTGAGTTTTGCAAAGGGTCTGTAGAGCTTGAACTTGCAGGTGCTCGAATGGGTTTAAATAGCTGGCAATGGTTCTAGCATCATAGGTTTCAATGATTTCTCTGGCAGATTTTGGTTTGAGGCTAAGTGATTTAAGTTTAATCGGAAGCTTTTTGAGCAGGCTACTGGCTTGAT
>JAHEBB010000684.1 GCA_024642575.1 Trueperaceae bacterium
AGGGCTGGGTGGGGCGCTTATTCCTGGTTTTGTGGCTTTTATGGCGGATAACTCGAGCGTGGGTCTAGCTATTATCCCCCCAGCGATTTGTCTCATTGCTATTATGCAATTTTTGGTTCACGAATTACTTAGTTCGCAGGAGCGGCAGCAGCAGACGGCACTGCGATTGGAGGTCTAAATGCGCATTGCGATTGGCGGCATTGCAACCGAGTGTTGCACCTTTTCGCCTATTTTGAGTACTGAAAATGACTTTGTAGTGCAAGAAGGGGAGGAAGTTCTTGATTATGAGCGCTATCCTTTTTTGCAAGATACACCCGCGACGATTTTACCTACTTTTAGGGCGAGGGCTTTACCAGGCGGGCGAGTATCACATATTACCTATGAAGCATTTAAGAGCAATTTTCTAAAGCGTTTAGAAGCTGCCTTACCCCTTGACGGTCTTTACCTAGATATGCATGGTGCTATGAATGTTGAAGGTATAGACGATGCAGAAGGCGACTGGTATGAAGCTGCTAGAAAGGTGGTAGGGGATAACTGCCTCATATCTGCTAGCTATGACTTACATGGCAACCTCAGTGAGCGAATTATGGCTAATCTGGATATGCTGACAGCGTACCGAACTGCACCTCATGTGGATACGCTCGAGACAAGAACCAAAGCCTTCACCATGCTTCTGAAGTGTCTCAATGAGGGCATTCGCCCAGAAAAAGTCTGGATTCCTGTGCCTGTTTTATTACCTGGAGAAAGAACCAGTACTGAATATGAACCCACTGCTAGTATTTACGCTGCGCTTAAAGACATTGACCCCCTTCCAGGCATAATGGACGCATCGATTCTAGTAGGTTATGTCTGGGCAGATGAGGCGAGATCAACCGCTAGCATTGTTCTAACTGGTACAGATAAAGCCGTTATGGAGCGAGAAGCTAAAAAGTTAGCGCTAAACTACTGGAAAACGAGAGATGATTTTGGCTTTAGCGTGCCTCATGGTTCGATTGATGAAGCACTGGATTGGGCAGAGGCACAGCCAGATGACGGTTTGTTCATAAGTGATTCAGGGGATAATCCAACGGCAGGTGGTGTAGGAGATAGGGTTGACTTTTTGAAGACACTACTCGAGCGAAAAGTTGAGCGTGCCGTCTTGGGCGGCATTGCCGATGCACCCGCAACTCAGGCATGTTATGAGGCGGGGATTGGCTCGAGCCTAAGGTTAAGTTTAGGGGGTACCTTGGACGGCTCTACTTTACCCCTTCAGGTGCCAGCCAAGGTCGTTTTTCTAGCAGATGTAGCCAATGAGACAGAGCGCATAGCAGTTGTTCAAGTTGAGGGTGTCACCATCGTTATGAGTCATAAGCGCCGACCTTTTCATGAAGAAGCTGACTTCTTGGCCTTAGGTATCAAGCCGCAAGATTACAAAATGATCATTGTTAAAGTAGGCTATCTGGTGCCTGATCTGAAGCGCATTGCTAAAGGCATCTACCTTGCTTTAAGCCCAGGCGTCGTTGATCAGGCGATTGAAAGATTGCTTTATAAACGTGTAGTGAGACCTGTTTATCCCTTAGATAAAAACTTTTTTTGGTACCCCGAGGTAAAAGCATGAAGACATTACGACTAGGTTTGGTGGGCTGTGGCAACATAAGCCCTTTGTATTTGAAATCGGCAAGGCACTTTGAAGCGCTCGAGTTTGTGGCTTGCTCTGACCTTGACCGAGACTTGGCAGAAACCAGAGCTAATGAATTTGATATTCCAGAGGTTTTAAGTGTTGATGAGCTAATGGCCCATACTGGTATTGATTGCATTGTGAATCTGACGATTCCTGCTGCTCACGCTGAGATTGCCAAACGAGCTCTAAATGCAGGCAAGCATGTCTATAACGAAAAACCACTAGCCGCAAAGCTAGATGATGCAAAAGAAATCGTAGCGCTTGCAAAAGAAAAAGGGCTTAGGTTGGCTTGCGCGCCATCGACCTTTTTAGGTGCTACTGTACAAACGGCAAAACAAGCTTTAGACGAAGGTGTAATCGGAGAACCTATTGCCGCCAATGCCTTTTTCATGAGCCACGGCATGGAGCACTGGCATCCTAACCCTGAATCTTTTTACCAACCTGGGGCTGGCCCTATGTTTGATATGGGGCCTTATTATCTTACTGCCTTGGTTACGCTTTTGGGTTCAGTCAAGTCAGTAACCGCGGCGGCACGAATCAGTTTTAAGGAACGTACCATTTCAAGTAAGCCTAAAGCAGGGCAAACCTTTAGGGTAAATACGCCTACGCATATTTCAGGAACGCTCGAGTTTGTCTCTGGAGCGCTAGCAACCGTTATTACCAGTTTTGACGTCTGGCATAGTCAGATGCCCAAGTTTGAGATTTATGGGTCAGAAGGCACGGTGGCACTAGAAATGCCTAATATGTTTGGCGTTAAGGTCGAAGCCAGAAAGGCTAAAGAAGATAGCTGGCAAACCTTGCCTTTTGTTTCAGAGCATCAGGAGTTTGAAGCATCCTGGGCACTGGCACTAGCTGATTTGGCTTGGGCAATTAGTGAAAATAGACCTCATAAAGCCAGTGCCGAGCAAGCTTTGCATGTTTTAGAGCTGATGCAGGCGTTTTTAAAGTCGGCTGAGCTCGGACAGCGTGTAATTATTGGAAGCCGTCTTTAGTACGATC
>JAHEBB010000685.1 GCA_024642575.1 Trueperaceae bacterium
TTCTAATATTATCCTGACACGCAATATTTATGCTTAAACTTTGCTAGTCTGCGACTGTGCCTAAGCTAGCGCTGTTTCCTTTACCCTCTACTGTAGTTTTTCCAGGCATGACAGTCCCCCTGTTTGTTTTTGAAGAACGGTACCGCAAGCTGGTGCGTTATTGTCAGAACCAAGATCAAAATCAATTTATTATTGCCTTAGGCAAGCAGGAAGCATTTTCGGATACTGAGATGCCATTTCATAGCCTGGGTACCCTGATGACCATTCTGGACCTTTCAGAAAATGCCGATGGAACTTTTGAACTTTTAGCTCACGGACAAGGAAAATGCTTGGTGGAAATAACACAAACGGAGCACATTGCTGAAGGCGATGGCAGTCATAGGCCTTTGTATTATAGTGAGCGAAAGATAGTGCCCTTAGAACGCTGTGATCTAAACCAGGAGCGACTTGTTGCCTGGGATGCTCTAGAAGTGTTTACCAAATATGCCAAAACTTTTTTTGCGTTCGAGGCACAAAAAAAGATTGACGAAGCAATACCAGAAGACCTTATTTATCAAGCTTCATTTATTTGTGCCAATATTCGCATCCCAGCAGAGGAGCGTCAGCTTCTTCTTGAGGCAGTAAGTCTTAGTCAACGCTTTCAACTTGCACAGTCTTTTATGGAAAAGCACATCGAAGCTTATGCACCGCCCAAAAACCTATAGCAGGTATCATCTGGTCGGCTACATAAAGTCTTTAAAAAACAATGTCCTGAACGATTTTTAGATGACACTTTAGCTTTTATCCTTTAGAGTGCTGTATAAATAGGGTAGCTAAACTATCAAAAAACTAAGGTGGAGTTTAGGGGAAATTATGACTTTTGGATTAGGCTTCTTAGCTCGAGCGTTAAAACTTGCATGGCGAGGTGGCTCGAGCTGTAGCTGCTGAGTGCGTCTTCAAAGCGCTCGAGCGCTTGGCTTGCGTGCTGATAAAAATAGGGGGTTTCCTGGCTTAAACGGGCAAGCAAAATGTCACTGGCATCCTGGCTACTTTCCCAGCTTTTCTCGAGTGCATCCGCAGCCTCAAAGGCATCTTCAAGATTGCTTTTTAAGCTTTTGACATAGCCTTCTATAGTGTCGTTTAGAGTGTAGGCTGGGTGATCTTCGCCTTCGTTTGGTTTGTCTCCAAATCTGCCTAAACGAGCCAGTGGATTCCCACTGATTTGAACGGGCTTGGAGGGTGAAAAATTGACAATGCTAGCTCTTGAGGCAAGGGTTGGCAAAACCGCCTGTTGTGAAGGCGCAATCAAAATGATTCGCGTTTGACTTGGAGGTTCTTCTAAAGTCTTGAGAAACGCATTGGCGGCGCTTAGGTTAAGCAAGTGAGCACCATCAATGACCGCAACCTTGACTTTAAAGCTTGCTCTAGCCTCGAGCCAATGAGAAAGCGCTAAATCCGCTGAACCTGGTCTAGGAACCAATTGGGAAATTCTGATTTCGGGTCGCCGATTTTGCCTACCGGTTGTGGTTGTCATATCGGCCTGAACTTCACGGTAGTCAGGGTGATCAGGTGATTCAAAGAGTCGGCAACTTGGACACATGCCACAAGGCTCGAGCCCTTGAGATGCACAATTTAAAAGGGCAGCAAACCATTTTGCTGCTTGTCTTCTGCCTACCTTTTCCGGACCTGTAAATAATAGGGTATGAGCTCGCACAATCCTGAGCAAAGCCTTGGCGCTGTCATGACCATAAAGCTGCATGGTTTACTTACCAACGCTGAGTCGCTTAGCCAAAACCTCAGGATAATTTAGTTCTCTTATGTTTCTCTGAACTTGAAATATGTCAAATTCAACGCGAAAATGCTCGATGCTTCTCAAGCTTGCATCAAAGATGGCGTAACTCGCCAAAGTAATACCGTCTCTCGGCTGACCTATAGAGCCAGGGTTAAAAAAGACTTTTGCTTTTGGGGGTAAGCGGTAAGTCGTTTGGGTATTTCTAAATGGTACTGTACGCCACATTTCACCCTTGGGTGTTTCAACGGAAGCGTAAATGATGGGTACATGGGTATGACCGATAATACAAAAATCGCGTTGCAAAAAAGGCGCATTGCTCTGGGCATTTTGCAAACTAGACAGATACTCCCACTGAGAGCGTAAGCCCCCATGGGCTACTTCAAAATCATCTAATAAAACACGATCACGAAAGCTTTGCAAATAGCTCATATTCTCGTCTGAGATTTCTTTGGCATGAATCTGAATGACTTCACTTACAATGCTGTCTTCTCTAAGGGCCATGTGGTGCGGCTCAGCACGAAACTTGATCAGTAGATCATCATGGTTACCTAAGATATTGATGCTGGGATTTAGGTCTCTAATAAGGTTAAGCACTTGATTAGGGTGAGTGTAGTAACCTACAGCGTCACCTAGAAAAATGACCTCCTCCCAACGTTTGGTTTTGGCATGTCGTAAAACTGCCTCGAGCGCTATGTGATTACTATGAACATCGCTTAACAATAAATAACGCATGTGATGAATACCATACCACTAGCTCATCATAATTGAGGTATATACTGACATGTGCAAGTGCGGCGTTTTAGATTTTTCACTCTCTTGATAGTTGCTGCCATGATGCTGAGCACAGCATTGGGTCAAATTGCCGTTCCAACCTTTGGTACCAG
>JAHEBB010000190.1 GCA_024642575.1 Trueperaceae bacterium
ATGATAAAAGGACTAATGGTTGGAAGCTCAATATTTGAACAATGGTCAACTGCACAGGGTCAGCATCACTATTTTGAACTTGTCAATTACGCTATTGGTGGAACCACAGCAGATTATTGGAGCGAAGAAATTTCTACAAAGTTAGGCAAGGCAGACTTCCAATTTGTTTTGCTTTACTGCGGAAGTAATGATTTTAATCAAGGTTTTACCAAAAAAGCCATTTTAGCTTCGCTGAAACAATGTATAGAGCAGGTGCGTGCTCGGCTAGGCAGTCATGCCGTTTGCTACTGCTCAATTATGAAAGCCCCACAAAAGCTTGAGCTGGGTCTAGCCGATGATATTGACTTTGTAAATCAGGCAATCTTTTCCTTCCTGACTCAAGATGAACTGGGTATAGATATGGATGAAGCTTTGGGTGCTAAATATGCTCATGATTATGCATTTTTGTACCAGGAAGATAAATTGCATCTCACAGACGAAGCTTATTGCAGGATAAAAGATTACCTTTTCCCAAAATTAGAAGCTTGGTTATAGGAGAATTCAGCACTATCATTTTTCTAGCCCTGTTAGCAAGCTAGAAAAATGAATCAGTTAAATTCTGGAAGGTACTTATAACCCCTTAACCTCAAAGCTCGAGCCTAAATCTTGCGCCTGACCTGTTTCAGCTGAGCGATAAGCTGACTCAATAATATCTATAACGTGCCGCGCATGTTCTGCGGTTGCCAAACTCGGTTTATCTTCTAAAACCCAGTCTACCAGTTGCATAACGTCTTCAAAGACGTGAGCCTCTTCAACATCTTCATGTAAGCCTGTAACATGAGGTAAAGACGCGGCATATCCCTTTTTCTCGGCAACCTCACGTCTAGGGTAGTCAATTACCTTGTCATTTAGCATGCCGCCATTTATGACACCTTTTGTGCCATAAATAAGAGGTCTACCCAGGTTTGGCAAACTACCAGCAGCTACGCCGTAAACAAAGCTGAAAAAGGCATTGCCAAAATCAAGCACCATTAATGTTTGGTCATCCATATCCGTAGGGAGAAGTTGCCCCATAAATTCACGTTCTTTAAGCCTTACACCTGAAAATGCGGTGACTCTTTTGGCTGGCCCAAGAACAGCGGTTAAGGCGTGGAGACCGTAAACCGTCATGTCGTAAAGGGGCCCACCACCAGGTTTTCTAAAGTACCAGGCTGGGTTGATATTGCTTAATGGCGTGTCTCCCTGGCGCACACTGGCTTCTTCTTCGTGGTAGCGACCAAAGCTCGAGCCTGTCACGGCCCAGGCAAGTGTTCCTAGAGCTCCCCCGTTTATAAGCTTACGAATGGCCTGAAGTCTTGGATTAATCAGCTCCCCAGGAGAGGCTACAAGCTTAACTTCATTTTTCTTAGCAAGGGCAATCAGCTCGCTTGCTTCTGCTACTGTGGTGGTCATTGATTTATTAAAATGTACGTGTTTGCTATGTTCAATAGCTAATTTACCTTGCTCAAAGTGTAAGCCAATGGGTGAAGCAATACTGACGGCATCAAATTCATCTGCCTCTAACATGTCTTCAAAACTAGCGTAAGCAGATCTCACCCCAAATTTTTGCGCAGCCGCTTGAGAGCGTTCAAAAACAGGGTCGCAAACGGCGGTAACTTTCACTTTATCTTTGACATCATCCATGCTGAGATGAGGCAACAAACCTCGTAAAGTGATGCTGCCCGTACCAACAATGCCTAGCCTAAGAGGAGGTTTTAGGCTCATTT
This sequence comes from Trueperaceae bacterium, assembly GCA_024642575.1. Taxonomy (GTDB): domain Bacteria; phylum Deinococcota; class Deinococci; order Deinococcales; family Trueperaceae; genus JAHEBB01. Next base: position 1,746 of record JAHEBB010000190.1, read on the forward strand.
CAGACTAACCCAAGCTTCTTCAAGCATCGTGATGCTTTTGGGAACGGCTGTTTGCGCTGCCTCATTACCTTCCATTTCAATAGACATATAGCCTTTAAAGCCAGCTTTGTGCAAAATGCCTAAAATGCGAGGGTAATCTAGCGGGATGGTAAAAACTTTGCCCCCACCAGGATAGGTTTTGGCATGCGCCAGATCGACATAAGGTGCAATTTTTTCCATAGCAGTATACATATCGCCGTCATAATAAAAATTGCCAGTATCTAAAATAGCTCTTAACCAAGGGGAATTGATAGTATCCAGTATGCGAATCATGCCGTCTGCTGTGGTGGTAAGCCCCCAGTGATTTTCGAGGAGGAGCATAACGCCTTGCCTTTGGGCATGCTCGAGGCAAGCGCTTAAACCCTCAATCGCCCAGTTAAAACCGTCGTCGTGGGTGTAGCCTTCCCAAGGCTCAGTCCAGCCTCTGGTTTCAATCAGTCCAGGACTACCCTCACGCCGCCAGGCACCTGCATTTATCCGTATTGACGGTATGCCTAAATTATGGGCCAAGTCAATACAGTGCTTGCTATGATTAATATTTTTTTGGCGCGTTTCTTTATCATCCCAGACAAAATCTTGACTGATGCCTAGATTGTAAAGGGACAGCCCGTTACGAAAAGCGTGACGTTTTAGACTTTGCAAATAGCTATTGTCCTCGCTCTCTAATTGTTGGTGCAAAATTTCCACACCCATTAAACCCATATCTGCTGCTTGGTCAAAAATCGACTCGAGCCTGACCTTTTCAGGTGTAAAGTGCCAGAATGAATAGCTTGAGACACCTAAACGTAAATGATTCATAGGAACTCCTTTGGATTAAAACTGCTCTGTCTTAGAAACTGCTGCCATGAACCTGCGTACCTTGTTTACGAAATTCGGCAACGGCTTTAGCGTTTGCCTGGTTATCAGTTATTAAATGCTTCAGTTCTTGAATTGGGACAGCTACGTGACTGGCTTCGGCACTAAACTTGCTGCTATCAGCAACCACGAAAACATCCTTAGAAATTTTTGCCATCGTTCGGTAAAGATAAGCATTGGCTTCATAGATGGAGAGCGCACCAAATTTAGCGTCAAGGGCATTGACCCCCATAAATACCTTATCGACAACATGGGTTAGTAAGTTTTCGTAAGCCGTTGGACCAACGCTCTCCATATTGGCATAGTCAAGGTTACCCCCGAGCAGGCTTAGTCTTAGGCTAGGAAAATTGGCGGCTTCTTGCGCAATAATCAGATTATTGGTGACGATAAACACCTTCTTTTCTTGTTGAGCAAGAGCTCTGGCAATGTAAAGTGTGGTCGTACCTGCTCCAAGTAAAATAGAGTCACCCGCTTGAATAAAGTTGGCGGCAAGCTGGGCAATATAGATTTTTTGCTTTATTTTGATTTGGGCACGCCGCTCAAAGGATAATTCATAGTGGTTCTTACGACTAAGTTTGGCACCCCCATGAAAGCGCTCAATATGACCCTTTTCTTCTAAGATTTGTAAATCACGGCGAATCGTGGCAGGGGAGACCTGAGTTTGCTCAAGGAGAAAATCTATACTGACCAAATTCTGGTCTTTTAAAACATCTAATATTTGTTTCTGGCGCACATTCATCAGAGTAATCCTCTTGAGCGTTTGTGAGCGTAACTATATAATACGCTCAGAAATGATTCAAGCAATTTCTCTTAGATTAGGTTTATTATCCTTTAAAGTAGTTATATATGAATGATGATTATGAATTAAATGCCGCTATTTCGTCACTTTATAGTCAAAACACATCTGAGCAGATAAAACGCTACACCGAGGCTCTAAATGAATTTAAAACACGCTATGGTGAAGGTGATGTTGCGATTTTTCGCGCGCCTGGTCGGGTGAATTTGATTGGCGAGCACACCGATTATAATCATGGCTATGTCATGCCTGTTGCCTTAGATAGAGATACGCTAGTGCTAGCGAGGGCAAGGTCTGATCAGCAAATACACCTTAGCAATCTCGAGCCAGAATTTGACATGACCCAGTTTGATATAAGTCCAAAAATACCTCTAGCAGGCGATCACCACTGGTCAAATTATGCTAGAGGCATTGCCCAGCATTTACCTGCTCGATTACCGAATCCTATGCGAGGTGCAGATATCCTGGTAGCTGCGGGTGAGCCCTTTGGGGTTCCTAGAGGTGCAGGGCTAAGTTCGTCATCTTCTTTAACAGTTGCCCTGATGCTTGCCCTTGGTCAGTTAAATCATTGGTCTGGCACGACTTCCGAGAAAGTACAACTCGCTTCTGACGCTGAGTGGTATGTCGGCACCAGAGGCGGAATAATGGATCACTATATTTCAATTGAAGGACAAAAGAATCGGGCTTTGTTTCTTGATTGTCGCCCTCAAGAAAGCAGCTACCAAAGTCAAACCATTCCTCTTCGTGAAGGCTATGATTTACTCATTATCAATAGTGGTGTAAAGCATCAGAATGTCGGTGGCGGTTATAACTGGCGCGTGGCGGCTTGTCGCGCTGGTGTTGCCATCCTAAAAGAGGATTTTCCTGACATGACCCATTTGCGTGATGTTCAGGACCATGCCTGGGAAGAGCTCGAGCCTTTACTACCAGAAGCTTTAACGGTTGCCGAGCTTGCCCATAGGGGTATTGACTTATCCGATATTCCTACGCTTGTGCCAGATGCTCTATTAGAAATGAGAGCCAAATGCCGTCATGTGCATACTGAAAATCAACGGGTTAAACTAGCGATTGAGGCCATGAATAACAGTGATATGAAGGGTTTAGGTCAGTTGCTGAACCAAGCTCATAAAAGTGCCAAGGATGATTACGACATAAGTTGTAATGAGCTCGAGCTGCTACAAGGTTTTTTGCAGCAGCAGACGGGTGTTTTGGGTGCAAGGTTAACAGGGGCTGGATGGGGTGGTTGTGTGATTGCCCTGACGCAAGCAACTAGAAGTAAACAGGTTGCCGAGGCGGTCAAAGCTCACTATTATGCTGAAACAAATATCGACCCTGACGTTTTTGTTTGTCAGGCTAGCCAGGGGGCTGGCAAAGTGGCAGACATTAGACTTTAGCTGAGGCTATTCCTCAAGGCCAAAAGTAAGATAAACTGTGCGGATGAATCGTAAGGATTATAAAGGTTTCTGGTTAGGTTTCCCAGGTATTTTCTGGCTGCTTATTTTCTTTTCCCTGCCACTCCTTTTTGTACTGTTTGCCAGTTTTATGAGCCGAGGCACTGGAGGTGCGCCAACGCTACCTTTTACGCTCGAGCATTACACGCGCACCCTGACCGTGTTTGGTCCAGTGGTCTGGCGCTCAGTGGTTATCGCGCTTTTAACAACCTTAACGTGTTTGATTCTGGGTTACCCTATGGCCTTTTTTATCAGCACGCGGAAGAGCTCGAGGTTGCGCTTACTTTTATTGTTCTTGATTCTTTTGCCCTTTTGGACGAATTTTCTGGTGCGCACTTATGCCCTTAAATCCATACTCGGCCCAGAGGGGATTTTAAATTCTCTTCTTTTAAACCTATCGTTTATTCAACAACCTCTTAATTTGCTCTTTACTCAGTTTGCCGTGATCCTTGGTCTGGTTTATGGTTTTTTGCCCTTTATGGTTTTGCCAGTTTATGCTGCGGTTGAGCGCCTTGATTTTCGTTTTGTAGAAGCTGCTAATGATTTGGGAGCTAACGACTGGCATAGTTTTTGGCGAGTGATTTTCCCCCTTACCTTACCAGGAGTAATCGCAGGGTCAATGCTCGTATTTATCCCTTCGATTGGTTCCTTTGTAACACCGGACCTGCTAGGAGGAACCAAAGGACTGATGATTGGTAATTTGGTAGCCCGACAGTTTGGCGGGCGCGGAAATATTGGCCTGGGTTCAGCCGTAAGTATGGTCATGATTGTGCTGGTACTCATCGGCGTAGTTATTTATTTGCGTTTTGGGCAAGAGGAGGCTGCGGGTCGTGGCTAGTAGATCGCAAAACAGCATGGAAATAAATCAGGCAAAGCTAAGTCAAGATATGCTTATTAGACGACTCGGCAATTTTGGCCTATTTTTGTCGCCTATTATTAGCTATTTTTTCTTATGGGCACCTATTGTGGTGCTTATCGTTTTTTCTTTCAATGATGCAGCCTCAGTATCGGTTTGGCGCGGATTTACGACCAAATGGTATCAAAATATTTTTGCGGCAGGTTCAGGAGAGGCAAGTTTTGTTACTGAGAAACTCCTTGAGGCACTTGGTAATTCTCTGATTGTTTCCCTTACGGCATCAGCTATTGCTACTACCATTGGCACGATGCTGGCAATTTCGATACATCGCGGTAATTTTCCGGGCAGGCGCATTATAGATGGGTTACTTTACGTTCCTGTGGTTATTCCAGAAATAACCCAAGGCGTTTCACTCGCCATTTTTTTTAAAATCCTTTTTGAATTTATTCAAGGAATAACAGGTCAGCGTATAACCCCTGGGTTTGCTACCATCATTATTGCGCATGTAGCCTTTAATATTTCCTATGTTGTCATTGTCGTAAGAGCACGTCTGGCAACCATGAATACAAATTATGAAGAAGCTGCTAGAGATTTGGGTGCCAATAATATTCAGACTTTCTGGCGGATTACTTTTCCTCTTTTACTGCCCGGTATCATGGCGGGTGGGTTATTAGCGCTAACTTTGTCTCTTGATGATTTTGTGGTCACCTTTTTTACCAAAGGTGTTGGTGATGATACGCTGCCAATTTTTGTTTATGGCATGCTAAAACAGCGTGTTTCGCCTGAGATCAATGCTATTTCTAGCCTGATGATCTTGGCATCTACCGTGCTCATTGGCTTTTCGCTGATTTTGCAACAGCGGGGTTCAGGTGACAATTAAGGTTTGATTCCTTGTGGAAACGTACTACCTTGGAAAGTGCTAATACCTGTTTGGCTTTGTAGGTTTTCCTCGTCTTAAAATGTGTCCAAGGGTTGGCTTAAAACGCCCCTCAAACTTATAGAGAGATTTTAAAGGCTAGGCGAACGACGGTTGTTCGTTTACCGAGTAATAAGAAACCCGTGCAAATTAAATACTTGCACGGGTTTTAGATTGAGCTATATGAAAAGGTTTAGTTAGTAAACTTTCCTTCAAATTGCCACAATTGACTTGGAATGGTTTTGTTGCAACCTTGTTGCTCGAGCCTAGCACCACCAAAGTCGGCATGGTCTTCGATGTCAACACATTTATTGCTGTGAACCGCAACCATTTGATAGGTTTGGTTATCGACGCTTCTAAGTTTAAATTGCTGATTGCTTGTTCCAGAGCATTCTTCGCGGATGATAGGAGCGGCATTATCTAGACTTGCTCCTGCTACGCTTAAACATTGCCCAGAGGCATTATCTTTAAGGGTATATACCCCAGTTTTACCTGCAACGACGCCAAAACTAAAGAGCTGATTTGGATCGGTTGAGCAGTCGTACTGGAAGGCTGGGCTCGAGTCTGCGTCCATACACAAATTTGTACTCTGAACTTTGGCTCGAGAAACAAAAGGACTAGCTTGAGCAGGTAGCGTAACCCCATTGGTAGGATTGAGATAAACCTTAGAAGGAGCTACAAAACGATACCCAAGGCTGCGGAGCTGACCAATAAACTTGCTGAACTCAGCTACTTTAGTTGCGCCTTCACCCGTGTAGCCTGGGTCAAACAGATAAGGATGAATAAACATGCCTAACCAGGGGCAGTCCAGAACCTCATTAGCCTTGGCTCTTTCCACGAAATTGCTAAGGGGATTGATGTCTGAAAGGTAGTTAGTATTTTCAGGTATAAGGAAGGTACGCGTTGGGTAATCCCTAACAGGGTAAGGGAACAGTTGTCCGCCAACCAGATCATCGATAGCTAAAAGTCTTCTTTCAAATTGACGCCAGTAGGCCCGTTTAAATTGAGGGTAGAAGTCAGTAGGGGCTGCGTAGTGAGGGGTAATCCAACCAATTGGGGTAAGGCCTAAGTTATTTAGCTCTGTTTGACCATCACGAATGCGTTTTAAGGCTTGCCAGTCCTTAAATCCGGAAATGGGTGCATTGGTATTAATATCCCAAAACTCCCAGTCATCGCCTGAAATGCTTACAGGATTTGCTAATCCCTGATACATATGATAAGTACCATGCTGAAAGATTTCCCCTTTTCCCGCCTGGGCTTTTAAAAGCTCGGTCAGGACTTCAGGGCTATCGCGGAAGGTTAAATTAATATTGTTTTTCTCTTCAGTATAAAAGGGAACAGTAGCAACGCCATAAGGTACATTTAGGTCTTCGAGCATTCCAAAGACTCGAGCCAGCTCGTCTGCTCCATCATAGGCTTTGACATCTTCTACACGTATAACAGCTCTTGGGCTACAGGTACGGTTAAGCCCGAGCATTTGGGGCAGAAGGTCAGCAAAAACCATATAGCGGTCATATTCTGAAATGTAAATTGTGGGTACGTCAGCAATGTACCAGAATTTGCCACTTTGCAGAGCATAAGGAATGCGTTCGCCTGTTGGCTTTTTAGCCTCAGCTAGAACTTTGACACTACTGTTTAAAGGGTCTAAATGGATGATATCCATACCGACAATATATTTTGGAAAGTCATAGCCACGGTACTCAATGGTGTTATACGTCATCTGAGCAGCTTCAACCGTATAGGCGGCAATCAGCTCTTTATACTCGAGCCCTAAACTAGCTAAGTTTGCTGCTCCTAACTTCCAAATGTTGTAGCTAATCCAAGTAACAGGTGCGCCTGCTGCGGTGTCATCAATAAGGGCTTGAGGAATAGGGTGGTCATAAGTTGTGCCAAGATAAATGACTCTAGCTACCTTAAAGGCGTCGCCAGCTTTGTAGTCAGACACAGGAGCAAGGCTGGCTCTAAAGCCATAAGACCCACCTACCAAATTGGCAACTGATTGAGCATTAATCAGGGCTCCATTAACCTCATTGTAAGCTTGGGTCGTAAGACGATTGGTGGTTCTTAGCGTATTGGCATAAGCTTGGGGAGGTCTTAGGCCGCCACTTTGAGTACTGAACTCAGAAACAAACTGATCATCATATAAAACGACAACTTCCTGAAGGTCTTCTACATTATAGGCTGCTTCAGGGTCAAGAAAGATGCTTTCATTGGGGTCAAGGGGAGGCAAAACCTGATTTTTCGGTGTTTCATTTCCAGGCGTTGCCGTTTGACACGCATTGAGCAAAAGCATACTTATAAAAACTAAGCCAAAGATAAAGACTTGAAAACGTAAGTGACGACGCATTAATCCTCCCAATAAGGATAACCAATAGAATAGAAAGTATTTGAAAATGGGTTGGTAAATTACCCAAAGCTTAACAACCAGAGTCTCCAAGGTACAGGAGTCCCTGACCGAATAAGTTTCCCATACCTCCTTTGACTAGCTAACCTAGTTGTATGAGTATAAATGGCTCAAAAAATTATTTATAGTACGCCAGTCACAGCATAAAGACCAAGAAATTTATTCCTTGGTATCGATTTCAATCTCTCCTGCAATGTTTCCTATGACCACAACATCATTAGAATTTAAATAATATTTGATAAGTTTGCCCTGAACAAAGTCAGTGCCTTTGGTACTTTTGGCAGGATTGCCCTTCATAATGGCAATACCGTTTTTTTCGTCATACTCGAGCTCATCGGCATTACTCACACGGTCTTCTGAGGTAACGGTTACATTCCCTGACAGCGTTGAGATATCTGTATCAACATTAAATTCGAGCTTTTCGGCATCCGCACTCAAGCCAGGAGAGTCTCCTTCGGCTGCACGCAGAAGATTAACAGGGCCATCCATCGTGCCAATATTTGTGCCTTGATCAAGAAAAAAACGAACGCCTTTAGCAGTCGTGCGCCCCTGCTCGAGCGTAACCGAGGGTTCACTACTTCGTTCTATATTTTCAGGACAGCGTGGTCGATTAAAACTAAGGGTTCCCCCAAAAAGCTCTAAGGTATCCTTGTTAGTGTTGTCTTCGGTATCTGGTGAATCAACAATGACAATAG
>JAHEBB010000191.1 GCA_024642575.1 Trueperaceae bacterium
TTGCTTACGCCTTTAAAACCAGCCCTTTGGGCAATGCTCTCTCGCCTCTGGCAAACCGCGTTTTACCGCTCTCCCCCTTTCGCTGGATGCTTGAGAAAACCCTAAAGGTAGATAAGCGCCGCGTTATGCCAAGCTACGCCAAAGAGGGCTTTGGCAAGTACATAAAAAACCACCCATCAGCTGACAAAACCAAACCCACCGTTGCTCTTTTTACCGATACCTGGACGATGTACCATGAGCCTGAAGTAGGCATGGCAGCCACCAAAGTGCTCGAGCATTTGGGATACGGCGTGGAGTTTATAAATTACCAGTGCTGCGGTCGTACCCTGATTTCTAAAGGGCTATTAAAAGACGCCAAAAAGCAAGCTGAGAAAAATGTCAAACTGCTCAATTCTTATGTAGAGCGCGGCGTTCCCGTGATTGGTTTAGAGCCCTCTTGCGTGACAGCTTTTCAAGATGACTACAGAGACCTGATTCCTGGTGAAAAGACAACGGCGGTTGCCGATCATGTCAAAATGATTGACCAGTTTTTAGCTAAAGAATGGACTCAAGGCAAGCTCGAGCCTGCGACAAGCTTCAAGAAAAGCGCTATATCTGTCATGCTACATGGCCACTGCCAGCAGCGCGCCATCATGGGCACTAACCCCACTAAGGCCGTTTTAGGCTGGACCAGCGACAAAGTCCATGAGGTTGACTCCGGTTGCTGCGGCATGGCTGGCTCGTTTGGTTACAGTCACTACGATGTCTCAATGCAAATTGGTGAGCGCCGCCTTTTTCCTGCTGTTCGTGAGCACGGCGGCGAAGTTGCAGCTTGCGGATTTAGTTGTCGGCACCAGATAAAAGATGGTACGAAAAAAGAAGCAAAGCATGTGGTTGAGATTTTGGCTGATGCAATAAGCTAAACAAATTTTTCTAGAATTTATTTTTCTTTCTAGAATTTATGTTAGACTGTTTTTATGAGGCAGTTTAGTATCAAAAATGATCAAGCATCTGAGCTTTTAGATAAGCTAACAAAACTTACGGGTCAGGGAAAAACTGAAACGGTTATAAAGGCGCTAGAGCTATATGAATGTAGTTTGTCCAAGCGTAAAGATATTGAAGCATCTATAAAAGCCATTCATGAAAAAATTCACCCTTATATTTCCGAAAAATATAGAGGAAAAGCGCCAAGCAAAGAAGAAATCGAAGAAGCATTGGGAATGCCCTAGTGGTTCTAGATACCAGCGTTCTTTTACATATAGCTTTCGAAGAAGAGGGCTGGGAAGCTAGCTCAGCCTTTTTATTAACTCAACCAAACCGTTTCGTATCTGCCGCTTCTGTTATTGAAGCCCAGGCAGTTATGAGTCGTGATTCCAGTGATGATGGTAAGTTACTTCTAGATACCTTACTCAGTGAGTTAAGAACTGAATTGGTTCCCCTATCCATCAGACAGAGTGAATTAGCACGCGAGGCGTATCTAAAATATGGCAAGGGTCAAGGGCATAAAGCGCAGCTTAATTTCGGTGATGTTATGGCTTACGCGTTAGCCAAAGACTACAATGAGCCTTTAGCATTTGTAGGAAACGACTTTAACCATACTGATTTAAAGGTTGTAAAGTTTCCAATCGAATAAGTTTATCTGTTTTTAGAAACCCTCTTCAAAACGATAGCCAAATGCCTCGATATCCCTGGCAAAGCGCTCAGCGACCAGTTTTCGCGTTTTGGCTGGATACCACTCACTGTAATGCTTGTGTGAACTCTGATTGAGCTTGGGAAGCGTCAAACCTGGTAACCCTATCTCATCAGCCAGTCTGGCAAAATCAGACTCGAGCGTCTCGAATCTCCCTACAAAGTCAACAATCAAACTTCCCTCATCGTCCACCAGATAATCTAGCTGGTTATAAGCAAAGCTTTTCATACAACCCAGATCAAAGATTTCATCGGTACAGTTTGTTAAGAAACTTTCAAAATCGTGCGAAGTTTGGTAGGCATAGTTCCACAAATCACTTTTAAACGGTTTAGCTAACAACCGCTGCTCGGATTTCAAATTTGCCATAGCCTTGGTAATCATGGCATACCAGGAAACCATCCTGTCCCAAGGGTTGCGTACAAAGGCAAAACTAAAATAGTCTTGCCAACGGCTCGAGCTAATTTCATCAATGCCAGTACGCGCATGTCCATGTCTACCATGCCAAGTTTTTAAATCTGGAACTGCTTCTTTTAAAGCTGTTTCAATACTTATACCCGCAGTTTTTGAACATGGATAAAGATAAGCTTTTTTTCTTCACTTATCAGCATATCTCAAATCATCCTTAAGAAATCAGGATGCCGTTTCTTTAAGTAAGGCTAAAGCTCTTTTAATACTTTGCTTTTCCTCTTCCGTGTGCAACTCCTTGCCAGCCACGCGGTAATCATATTTACGCACAAATTCCGAAAGGTTATGCATAAGCTCATCATGCTCTGCGGTTAGCTGGGCAGCAAATAAGGGAGGAGCGCGGTGGCTGGCTATTTGCAAATGCGTTGCACATAGTCTTGCCTTAAGCAAAAGAGCTTGTATTTCTGGCTTTTTATTTGAGCGCTGTAAACTTTGGGCAAAACTTTTACGATTATCCGCCTTGATTTCGCAAGCTTCACAGCTAATTTGCAAAGGGCGTCTACCTTTTTCGGCATTTTCAAGCTTTTGCTTTAAAAAACTTTCTAATAGGATGGCGCTCGAGAGTGCATGAGCTATTTCGGCAAACTGCTGGCTATGCTCAGAGCAGTAGCCACCTTTTTTGGCTAGCCTGATGCGTAAAGGAATATTATTAACACCATCATTTGAAACACCTTCAAGATAGCGAGAAACCTGACGACGCTCGAGCCAACATAGCGCGCACCCTTCCCTCTGAGCCACCGCCGTTTCTAGATCATAAATAAGCGATAAGGACATTAGAGAGTAAGCGCGTGATCACCTTTTGAGGGCAGGGTTAAAAACGCATTCATTACGGGTTCAATACCAAATTTCAAAAAGAAACTAAAAGGGCTTATCAGGCGTTCTTGAGGTGTTGTATTAGGTAAAAGATGCTTTTCCAGACGATCAAACTGGGCAGTATAGGTATCATCTCGATTAGCCAATGCCAGACCGCTTTTATTTCTCAATATTTCATAGGTTTGCCTGAAATGTTTTTCGCCTTTTTGCACAGTTCCTGCCAGCGTTGGGTCAATAGCCATGACTTCTTTTAAGAGCTTTTCAAGGGAATCAGCTAGTGTTTCAAGGGATTCATTAAAGACGTTTGCATGACCCTGAAGCTCGAGCAGTTTTTCTTCTTTTGCCTTTTTGAAATGACCGATATCTGCTAGGCTTAAACCAAATTTTTCCATGATGCGCTTTATCGGAGGCTCGAGCAAGGTTGCTGTTGCCCTATCCCAAATCAGGGGCATGGCTACGCTGTGATAGTCATAGACACCTTTTAGCTGGGCAAAATACTTGAGTTCACCAGGACCAACTACCGTGATGGCTGTTGGCAAAATACAATCTTGACTAATTGGCCTAAGACCTGCGGCAGGTGTCAGGGTCCTTGGGTCTAGCTCGAGCTTTGCCAGTAGTTCGTTTTTGGAGTAGGTATGCTTTTCGGTAAAAAATGTGTTCCCATCAAAGCGTAAAAGTACCCGCTGAACCCTATCTCCGTCTCTTTCTTCAATAAAAAGATTAGTTGCCGCTTCTCCCCTGCCAAGTTGGGGCTCAAACCCCAGGCTTTTAAGCTGCTGAGCTGCGTCATTGACGGCATTAACGGAAACCGTCGGGCTGTCTAATTCTTTTTGAAATAATGGCTTAAATAAGTCAGCAACATCGGGTTGCATCGGGTCAAGAATAATAAGTCCGTACTTCCCCAGTAAACGGTACAAAAGCGCCGCAAACCAGTCGGAAAAAGTCTCTGAAACATTAGCGGCATCTTGAAGAAGGGCATTCACATCAGCCTTAAAATGCTCATTAAAATTTCCATTATTGATTTCTTTAATCATGGCTTCTAGCCAGCTCTTATCAAACGGAATACGTGCCGCAGGCGTAGACGCAGGTAAATCTACTTTTAAATAGTGCATCGTTTCTTCGAAATCAAGCAGATAGCCGGCATTGATTTCTTCGGTATCGTGGTCTTGGCTCGCAACCCAAAAGACAGGCACGACGGGCTTATCTTCAGTATCAAGTGCTTGCGCCAGCTTCATCGCGGTAACGGCTTTTGAAAGGGTATAGTTTGGCCCCAAAAGCAACCCTGCTTGCTGCCCCGTCGCAATGACACGGCTTTCAGGATGTTTGAGACGCTCGAGCTGCTTAAAGACTTCTTTGGGTGCCCCTAATTTCTTGGCATAACGACTTAAAGCGTCATGAAGCGCTTCGCGTTTTACCGAGCGCTTTTGACTAAGCGCTGAGTTGGTATCTTCTGGAGCGAGTGCGAAAAAGTCTGCTAGTTTGCCTTGCTTATAGAAATCCTTAAAATCGGGATTAGGGTTAGAAGATGGCACAATTTTAGATTACCTTGTGAGCTTTTTTTTCTTCGTGTTCTACCATGCGCTTAGGCGCATTTCCCACAAGACAATTACAAACAAATCTTTAGGCACCATGCTAAGATTCGATAAAGTTTGCAGACCATCTGCAAGGAGATAGCGTGCAAGTTAGAGTTGATTTATTACCAAAACCACCTTATAACGACGTTGTTGTTCTTATCGATGTTTTAAGGACCTCAACGGTAGCGCCTATTCTTTTTGATAATGGCTTAGAACGACTCCATATTGCTACCAAATTACGCCTGGCACGCGAATACGCACGTGAAACCAATGCCTTACTTATTGGGGAGCGCGAAGGTCTGCCACCTGAAGGCTTTAATTACGGTAATTCTCCTTCTGAATTTGCGCAAATTAGCCTTTCTGGTGACGCTGTTCTTGTTTCAGAAAATGCGCCTACCGTCTTACCTCAGCTCGAGGGTGCAAAACACTTGCTTTTAGGCTCACTTTACAATGCTGATGCCGTAGTTCAAAAGGCTTTAGCGTTGGCTGAAAACAGCATTTATCTGGTGGGTTGCGGTCTCTGGGGTCAAGAAGACTTAGATGATGCTATTGCCGCAGGCTATATGGCAAACCGTTTTAAAGAGCTTTTACCTGAGGTCAAGCTATCAGGTGCTGCTAGGCTGAGTATGAGCCTGGTTAGAGCCTTTCCTGACCCTTTAAAAGCACTTTGGTACTCGAGCGCGGGTCATTTTATAAGAAAAGCAGGCACACAAGATGATTTGGTCTTAGCCAGTCTCATTTCTCAAAGTGATCAGGTGCCTGAGCTCGAGTCAACCGTCATTGATGAACATGGCAGTATGTACACCTTTGTCAGTCAACCTGTAGCAAGCGAAGTTTAAATCTTAATGCAGCAAGTGGTGAAAATCCTTGACTATGAGGTTGCCAGCATCACGCTCGAGCAAGCAACCCAGTGGTGCATTCAGGCCATTAAAAACCCTCAGCCTCAACTACTTGTTACCTTAAATCCTGAAATCATTGTTCAGGCCGAAAGCAAACTGGCCTTAAAAACCGCGCTCAAAAGGGCAGAACTCATGGTTGCCGATGGCGTAGGGGTTGTTTGGGCTGCCAAACATTTAGGGCAAGAGCTTCCCGAGCGTGTACCTGGCGTTGAACTCGTCACAAATGTTTTAGAAACAGCAAAAACCAATCTAAGGGTGTTTTTTTTAGGTGCAAAACCTGGTATTGCTGAAAAAGCCGCTCTTGAAATGAACAGGCGTTTTGGGACTCAAATTGCTGGTTTTGAGCATGGCTATTTTGACCGCGAGAGCGAAGCGTTAGCTATTTGTGAGCGGATTAGAGAAAGCAAGGCAGACTTACTCCTTGCAGGTCTAGGTGAAGGTCAAGAGCTATTTCTAGATACCTATCGCCACAGCTTAGGCATTCCCCTCATGATTGGCGTAGGCGGCACGCTAGACGTGCTCTCGGGAGAAGTAAGCCGTACCCCTGCCTGGACCCATAAGCTAAGGCTCGAGTGGGCTTATCGTATTGGTTCAGATCCCAAGCGCTGGCACCGTTTCCCCAGGCTCTTTCGCTTTATGCGACTCATTTGGGCTTCCAAATGAGTCGCATTGACCTTTTCTTTACTTTATAACATTCCCCATAAGGCTACTTACCTACTTGGTTTCAATCTCCCAAATTTAGATACATCATGTTCAATAGTCTTACGAATTATCTCCAACAATGAATCGTGGGCAAGCTTTTAGACTACCGTGTCAACTTTTACATTTCTATCACTCTAAGGGCAGCGTCTGGGTTATGATTAGGGCATGGTTCAGGAGGAAAAACTAAGTCAACTGCTCGAGTCTCAGTGTAAACAGCATGAGTCCATTCTACTTGCCTATATTGGTCATAGTGCCAATGGTTCCGTCATTGCCCGCTACAAAGCCATTGATGCCAGCACCAGTCGCATGGGTATGCATACCGCTGAGGTCTGGCGCGCCTGCCGCCGCCTTCATGGCACCTTACCTGATATGACCGAATCTATTCAATTTACCAGCACCAGCAAAACTGAGCGCATTGTGGCACAAAAACTGGAGGGTACCCCTTATTATCTGGCCTTTACCATGAAGGCAACTATTTCCTTTCAAGAAACGGCCCTTTGCTTTAAACAGCTCATGAAACTCAGCAAGGAATTTTTGACTTCTCTCTCTTAGTAGCCCAACCACAAAGTATTGATGAATACTGAGCTCATCTTTGTTTACTCCCCTGGGTCGCATTTTGTGTTGCAAACCCAACAACACAAAATGGACGGCCTACTAGATTGACAGAATGGCTAATTCGCTCTACCATTAGTCTATGATTAACTTTTCCCAGCGACTACTTCTAGCAGGAGGGCCAGGGCGCTAAAGCTTTTGCAAATCTGCTGCCTTGTGCCCTGACTTAAAGGTCAGGGTTTTTTATTTTTGATAAAGTGATTTGTCTTTTGGTCTTGGTTTTAAGATAAACGCTCGAGCTATTAAACTAAGACAGCTTTAGGAGTTTTTTCAATGTCTGATACCGTCAAGGAAATTGCGTACGAATCAAGTCGCTATAATCCTCATGAAATTGAGCCCAAATGGCAAAAAAAATGGGATGAGTCTAAACTTTACGAAGTGGATTTAAACGACCATAGCAAACCCAAATATTATTTTTTGACCATGTATCCTTACCCAAGTGGCGACTTACATACGGGTCACTGGTACGCTGAAGCACCTGCTGACGCTGCTGCCCGTTATTTGCGCATGAAAGGCTTTAATGTGCTTTTCCCTATGGGTTTTGATGCCTTTGGCTTACCTGCCGAAAATGCTGCCGTAAAAGCAGCGCGGCGTGGTGAAAATGTTCACCCGGCAACTCTCACCTATAAGCAAATTGACCGCATGGTTAAGCAATTTTCCCAGTTAGGCGCTATGTTTGACTGGTCAAAAATGGTGGTTACCTGCGACCCTGATTACTATAAATGGAATCAGTGGTTCTTTTTAAAAATGTATGAAAAAGGTCTTGCCTATAAAAAGCAAAGCCCTGTTGATTGGTGCCCAAGCTGCAACACAACCCTTGCCAGAGAGCAAGTTGTCGGCGATGATAGGGTTTGCGAACGCTGCGCTACTCCCGTTATTAAAAAGGACTTAAGTCAATGGTACTTCAAAATTACGGATTATGCCGAAGAACTCTTAAATTTTGACAATTTGGATTGGCCCACCAGAGTGCGTGAAATGCAAACCAACTGGATTGGGCGTAGTGAGGGTGCAGAGGTTAATTTTGATACCAAGGCTGGTAAATTAACCGTCTTTACCACTCGCCCCGATACGCTCTGGGGTGCTACATTCATGGTCTTGGCTCCTGAACATCCTTATGTAAGCGAATTAACCTCTGCTGATAAACAAGCCGAAGTAGCAACTTACATCGAAGAAACCCAGCGCAAAACTGAAATTGACCGCATGGCTGAAGGCAAAGAGAAAACAGGTGTGTTTATTGGTGCCTACGCCAAAAATCCAGTTACAGGCAAAGAGATTCCTATCTGGATTGCTGACTATGTTTTGATGGGCTACGGTACAGGCGCAATTATGGCGGTGCCTTATGGCGATCAGCGTGATTTTGAATTTGCTCGCAAATTTAAGTTAGACATTGTTGCCGTGGTGAAACCTGATGATAGCGTTGACCTTGGTGCCCTGGACAAAGCCTACGATGGCCCAGGCATTATGATAAATTCTGGCCCGATTAATGGCCAAATACATAATGGTGAAAAGGGCAAAAAAAGCCCAGCGGTTGCTGCTGCTATTGACTACTTAGAGGCTCAAGGTATTGGCAAAGGAGCAACAACCTACCGTTTACGTGACTGGTTAATTAGCCGACAACGTTACTGGGGTACGCCCTTCCCCATCGTTTATTGTGATGAACATGGTGCAGTAGCTGTGCCCTATGAAGACTTACCCGTTGCCTTACCTACAGATGTTGAGTTTATGCCTACTGGCGAAAGTCCCTTAAAATCGCATGACAGCTTTTTAAATACGACTTGCCCTATTTGTGGGAAAAATGCCACCAGAGAAACCGATACCATGGATACATTTATGGATTCTTCTTGGTACTGGTTTCGCTATTTAACTCCCCATAAAACCGATGCGCCCCTAGACGCCGAATTAGCAAAACATTGGGCACCTGTTGACACTTATACAGGTGGCATTGAACACGCCATCTTGCACTTAATGTATGCTCGCTTTTTCACCAAAGTCATTCGTGATTTGGGCTTAATTGATCATGGAGAGCCGTTTAAGCGGTTGCGCAACCAAGGCATTATTTTAGGTGAAGACAACGAAAAAATGAGCAAGTCAAGGGGAAATGTTGTTAACCCAGACAATCTCGTTTCTGAGTATGGCGCTGACACGGTGCGTACCTATCTGATGTTTATTGGTCCTTGGGATCAGGGTGGCCCTTGGAACTCAAAAGGCATCGAAGGCCCCACGCGTTTTTTAGGGCGCAGTTGGACACTCATTACCGATGAAGCTAGTAGCGATACTCCTGCCGATAAACCTACCTTAAAAGAGCTTAAACGAGCGGTCCATAGTGCTATTAAAGAAGTGACCGATGACTTTGAGAATTTTCAATTTAATACAGCTATTGCTGAACTGATGACCTTGGTCAATGCCATGAGCAAATCTAAAAGTAAGCAGGTCGTGGAAACGCTCGAGTGGCAAGAAGGCCTAGAAGCTCTTATTAAAATGCTAGCTCCGATTGCCCCTCATATCAGCGAGGAGTTGTGGGAACGCACAGGACACACTGGCTCTATCCATCTGGAAAGCTGGCCCAGTTATGATGAATCTGCCCTCGTTAAAAACAGTATAAGTATGGCTATTCAAGTTAATGGCAAGGTTCGTGGTCAAATTGAGGTTTCGATTGACGCAAGTAAAGATGCCATTTTAGAAGCGGCAAAAACAGAAAGTAATGTGGCACGTTACCTGGAGAATGCCCAAATTATTCGGGAAATTGTCGTCCCAGGAAAACTCGTTAATTTGGTTATCAAAGCCTAGTTTTTAGTCAAATGGCAGGCGTTGCCTATCCCAGGTGATGCCTGTTTTTATAATTTTTGCGGGGATGCCTGCAGCAATACTATTAGCAGGTACATCTTTTGTAATGAGCGCCTTAGCCCCGATGATAGCGTGAGAGCCAATTTGGGTGCCTTTAAGGATATGGGCTCCCTGACCTACCCAAACATGATCCCCAATATTTATATCTTCTGGAGGGTTAATGCGCTTCATTGATT
>JAHEBB010000686.1 GCA_024642575.1 Trueperaceae bacterium
GCGGGAGTATGACGGCAAACGAGATGTCATTTATGTCAAAACCTGGAACGGAAATGACTGGCAGCAACTTGGGTCAGCAATTGCCACAACCCCTACGGGTTTTGCCCAGCACCCTGTTATTGCCTATGAACCGAAAACGGGGCATCCAGTAGTTGCCTGGGAAGAGCGCAATGGTCGTGACTACAGCATTTATGCTAGCTACTGGAATGGTCAAAGCTGGCAACTTTTAGGAAACGCCCTGGACATAGAGCCCTCGGCAAGTGCCCATAAGCCGAGTATAGCGTTTAGTAAGGAAGGCCAGTTATACCTGGCCTGGGAAGAAAGGTCTGGCAACAGCCGTACCCTTTATCTCAAAAAGTATGCAGGAGATGCCTGGTAAAAAAGCTCAGTCAAAGTACTGAGCTTTTTTAGGTATCTTGGTACTAAAACTGAGGTACAGCTGATTCTTACTTCTTTTAAGGCAAATCCTTAGACTAATAAAAATAAATTTTGAAGTCTTCAGATAAACCTACGAAAAGGGAGTAGTAATGATACACGACCAGGAAACAAGTAAACCAGACCTTTATCATTTTGATGCTATTTCACCCAATGCCTGGGAAGGCGATACTAACTGTGTGGTAGGCCCGTTTAGCTCTAAAGAGGTCGCTGAGTACTTTGCAGGTCATGTGATTGATTTTGGTCAGCTCGAGTCTATGGAGCATACTTTATTTGTTAAAGGAGATAGCTGGTTTTTAGAGATACAAGCTTTACTTAGCTCCAAGCATTTGGTTTGAGTCTGATAAGGTCAAGCCAATCATCTTTAGGTTTAGCAAATACTTTACTACGGTCATAGGATTCAGGAATTTTTGCTTGTTGACAGTAGTTTGGGTAAGTTTATGGGCTCGAGTCTAAAGTGCATAAAGAAGTTACCTTAATAGCTCGTCTCATAGGGAAAAAAGGTCCCAATTCAGGCCTATTTAGCCACCCACATTTTCACCTAAAAAGATGGGTAAACTAGGGCATGGAAAAAATCAGTTGGCTAAACCTACCTGAACGTGAAGATTTACCCGAAGATGTCCAAAGCCTTTTTGCTAAGGCTGAGGAAAAACTAGGGCATATCCCAAATGTATTTAAAACAATGGCTTTAACACCCACGCATTTTATGAAGTGGTTTAAATATTATGACTATCTTATGCGTACTGAAGAAGGCGAGTTGAGCCCCAAGGAACGTGAAATGATTGGTTTAGCTGTTTCAGCAGAAAATAGATGTGAGTATTGCCTGGGTTCACACAGTTCTTATTTGCGAGAAATAACCAAAGACCCTGCCTTTGTAGATTTACTTACTCATAACTACAGACGTGCTCCCGTTAGTAAAAGGGAACGTGTCATCCTTGATTTTGCCGTTCTTATGACCCATGAGTCTTACAAGATGACACCCGAAAACTTAGAGCCTTTACAGGCTATAGGCTTATCAGATAAAGGCATTGCCGAAGTGGCGCAAGTAGCCGCGATGTTTAACTTTACCAATCGAATGGCAAATGCTTTAGGTTGGAAACCAAATGAAGAGTACTATCATCAATTTCGCGAATCTAAAAAGCCTGAGCACTAACCTTATATTATTCATCTGATAAATAGACTGAAAAAGCTAACTTATTCCTCTCTACTGGCATATTTGTCATTATATATTTTGCCTTTAAAGTTTACAAAATCGTACCTAACGGCTGTTAAATCTTTCTCTTTTTCTTATACTTCTAGGGTTAATATAAAGCACCTTGAAGGAGGTAAAAAGAAAGATGAAAATATTCGCGGTATTTTTCATTTACTTAATTACAAGTTTTGGTTTAGGACAAGAAACCATTTTCCGTGTAACAGAAGCTACCCAAATAAGCTTTAAAAGTCGCTCAGAGGTTAGTTTTGTTAGTCAAACAAGCCCTCTTGGGAATTCTGTAATGGAAATGCACATCTTAGAGGCAGACAAGCTTGCTTCTTTGGGTTTAAAAGTATCAGATGCAAAAATTGATACAGCTAAAGACGTGCTGGTTAGCTTTTATATTGACCTTAATTCAATTTCCAAGTTAGATCCTGCATTAAAATTGCGCGTAACCCTAAGACCTCGAGGCGCGGATAATAAGGTTATCGAGTCAGGAGCAAGCGCTACTGCGTTTCTGAACTTAACAAATCTGCAAAAGGGAATAACAAAAACCAGCAAAAATAACGACATCACTAATAGCATAACTGCTGGAAATTATGGGACTTTAGAGGGAAATGACTGGGCATTTGTTTTGGCAGTTTTTGAAAGTCTTCCAGAGGACCTTGTAAGTAGCGATATATTGATTCAGGCAAGCAATCAAAGCGCTATCGGCTCACTTTATTTTTCTGGTTGGTCAGTAATGGTTCGCTAATTCATCCGACTTCTATTTATTTCTTTGGAAATAAATGTGGGTAATCAGTCTTGAACTAGAGGTACTGTCTTTGATTAATGAGTAGGCAGAGGGCATTGAACTTAGTATATGGCTGTCAAGTCTATAACAAGCTACTTCATTTCAAGCTCGAGCCTACCCAATTTAAGTCTATTCACCTTGTTTGCGAATTATCCTATAAGGATTTTAATCGACCTAAGCACTTGCACTTTCGACAGAGTTTGCTACTGTCCTGGCAATCGTTTCG
>JAHEBB010000687.1 GCA_024642575.1 Trueperaceae bacterium
GAGGCTTAAGTCAGGAGTAAGCATGAAAAATGTACCAAATAGTCCGTTGGGCAAAATGTATAAAGAACATATTCAACATATCCTTGATAAAAATATTGATGCATTGCTTGATCAATACACCGATAATGCTCTGCTTATTAGCAGCTTTATGAAAGAGCCTAAATACTACAAAGGGCGTGAGCAACTACGCGACCATATGCAAGGTATTTTGGGTATTGAAGGCTTAGAAACAGAAATCATTTTCTGGGCTGAAACAGAAGATCCAAAGACGCTAATGATTACTGAGCAAATCACCATGCAAACAGCCGATGGGCAGGCTGAAATGCGCTTTGCTGATAGCTGGGTTCTGGAAAATGGCAAAATAGCTATTCACTTTGCTGGTATGGTTCAGCATCCTGATGGTTCTCTTGCTTAACGATTGGGTGGCTAATGATGAAACTTCAGGGTAGGAAAATTGGCATTTTGATAGAAAGTGATTTTTTTGAACAAGAGATCTTTTATTATTCATTTCGTTTTAAAGAAGAAGGCGCAGAAGCCGTCTTTATGAGCCGTTTGTGGGGTCAACCTTCGCTCACCTTTCAGGGTCATGAATTCAGGGCGCCTTTTGAATGCCATCAGAGCTTTGAGGGTATGGATGATGAGGCGTTAAGAAGTTTTGATGCAATTATCGTGCCTTCGGGTATGGTTTCTGATCGTTTACGGTATACCCCTGACCCTATGAATGAATTGCCACCCGCAACCGAGTTCTTAAGTCGAGCCTTTGCGGAGCCAGGAATCCTAAAAGGCATTATTTGTCATGGCATGTGGTTGCTAGCACCTAAACCCGAACTGATTCGCGGACGACCTGTTGTCGCTCATAACAATCTTTATGGAGATGTCATCAATATGGGAGCGCGCTACGTAAATGAAGATGTAGTTGTTGATGGTGATCTGGTAACTGGGCGTTCGGGAGGGCATTGTCATCTCTTTGCCCACAAAATTATCGATATGCTGGCTGAGACTTCATGATTCGTTTTTCACATATTGCGCTTAATTGTGGGGATTTAGATAAAACGGAGGCGTTTTATCAGCAACTTGGATTTAAACGTAGCCGTCTTATCGACTTAGGTGAGCAAAAGATACTTTTTATAAAACTTGGCGAGGTATACCTCGAGCTTTTCCAAGCAGAAGGTCAGTCAAGCAAGCCAGCACAAGGTGATGGCTCACACGAGCAAGGGCTTATCAGACATCTAGCGTTTCAAGTTGCTAATGTGGACGCTGTTGTCAATAGCCTTAAGATTCCTGAAATATTGTTAGGTCCTTTAGACTTTGATGCTTTTATCCCAGGATGGCGTACTTATTGGCTTAAAGACCCAGACGGTAACGTGGTCGAAATTAGTCAGGGCTTTACAGATGACCAAAGTCTAAGTTAGACAAATACTTGAGTAAAAGGAGTAAAGATGCAGCAGATAAACTTCACCTTTTCAGACACTGTTACCGGTTATGTAAGCAGCTTTGATAAAGAAAAAAAACAATATGTCGTAAAAACGAGTGGTGGAAAAAGCTTTACAGTAAGGCTTAAAGATAATACTTACGCCTATATGATTAGGAACCTCAGTGACCCTTACTATGATTGTACTGGGCAAATTTATGACATGCTTGCCGAAGGGCGGCATGTTTTTACGTATGGTATTTTTTACCCTGAAGGTGATGACCATATTTTCGAAGCTCAATCTTTGATTTTTTCCGGGCGTAAAAACGGAGAATTTCTTTTTGAGAAACAGGATTGGTGGATCAGGCAAATCGAGGAGCTTGGTGATTTTTATTTGCATGCTCAATTCGGTGGTCAAGACATTAATTTTGATAACTACCGAACAACTATTAAATTGACGGGTGAGAAAGCTGCGGACAATTACCGCCAAGAAACGGATACCATTTCCCGACTTGTTTATGGCTTTGCCTCGGCCTATATGCTCACTGGAGAATATAAATTTCTCGAGGCCGCCGAAAAAGGTACGGAGTATTTGCGTGAGCATATGCGCTTTTATGATGTTGACGAGAATATTGTTTACTGGTACCACGGTATAGACGTTCATGGTAAGCGTGAGGATAAGGTTTTTACCTCAGAGTTTGGGGATGATTATGATGCGATTCCTGCCTATGAGCAGATATACGCTCTAGCTGGACCCATTCAAACCTATCGTGCGAGTGGTGATCCGCGAATCTTAAAAGATGCGGAAATGACCGTTGATCTTTTTGATCGTTTCTATCTTGATAAGGAAAAGGGAGGCTATTTCTCGCACCTTGATCCCATTACCCTTGACCCCAGAAGTAATGCTCTTGGGGAAAATAGGGCAAAGAAAAATTGGAATTCAGTAGGTGATCATGCACCTGCCTATTTAATTAACCTTTGGTTGGCCACAGGTGAAGAGCGCTATAAGACGATGCTCGAGTACACCTTTGATACCATAACCGAACATTTTCAAAATTATGATGAAAGTCTTTTTGTGCAGGAAAAGTTTTTTGAAGATTGGTCTCACGACCGAACCCATATGTGGCAACAGAACCGTGGTGTGGTCGGTCATAACCTGAAAATTGCCTGGAACTTAATGCGCATGTACGGGGAAAAGCCCAAAGAAGAATATGAAGCCTTTGCGCG
>JAHEBB010000688.1 GCA_024642575.1 Trueperaceae bacterium
GAAAAAGGTGATTAAGCTCAGTGTGAGTAAAAAGAAAACCGTGAGTTCGAATCAAAGAACGAAACCTTCATTGCTGCCTTTCCTGGTCTCTAGTAGGACGGTGAGATTGTTCAATCCTTAGCCCCAACTCTATTGCTATAAAAACAATTTCATAGAGATACTTAATGTACGCAATTTTATGATAATATGTATATTAAGAGGTGTATACGAGATGGAATATAGCAAAAGCCAGACAAAATTTTAGCCAATTACTTCAAGAAGCCGAGCAAGAACCACAAAGTATTTATAATCGGGATCAACTCGTTGCAGCGGTCGTAGATGCTGCAACCTATGAAGCCTTTCAAAAATGGCAGAATGCTCAAAAGCGCTCTATCGTAAAAGAGATACAAACGATAAGCACCATTTGCCAAGAAGAAGACTATAGTCTTGAATCTCCAAAACGAGTAGACAGAATGAATCCTTTTGCATGAATCCATTAATTGACACCAATATTATTAGGGAGCTTGTTCGCTCTCAAGCTGATCAAAAGGTTGTTAAGTGGGCATCACAGCAAACAGGTTTTTTCCTGAGCGTTATTAGCCTAGAAGAAATTCATTATGGCCTAAGTTGGAAACCTAATGAAAGGGTTAACGCTTGGATAAGCAACTTTCTTGAAAGCTATTGCCAACTACTGCCTGTTACCGACACTATTGCGAAACAAGCAGGTGAGTTAAGGGGGCGATTACAGCAACAAGGGAGAACTAGAACACAGGCAGATATTTTGATTGCTGCCACATCACTTGAACATGAACTCACCCTTGTGACGAGAAACGAAAAAGACTTTGAAGATTGTGGCGTAAAGCTACTAAATCCCTTTGAAGATTAACTATCTTCTAGTTCTATTTCCCCCCGCATTCCCCCCGCAAGCTTTATAGACTTCAAAAGACTTCAAAAAGCACATTTCTCAAAACCCCGATGAACATTGAAGATAGAGCAACTCTAAATGACTTTAATAGCACTTGCGAATAACTACGGATCAGAAGGCCAGGAGTTCGAATCTTCTCGGGTGCGCCAAGAGAAAGACCGTCGCAGACGGAAAAACGAGAATCTTAAAGTACTTTAAGATTCTCGTTTTTCTTTTATCTTTGAGATTTTGCAGCCAGTTTACAACCATTTTGTAATCCCCAGTGAAACTGATCATTTTAGGTGCAAATGTGACGTTTTTGAATCGACCTTTAGTGGTAGCATAACGCCAATCACGAGGAGACCTTGATGCGCTTTAACCAAGCAATAAGCTCAAGTATCCAGTCCCAGCTCGAGCAAGCTGCGTCTGAACTAAAGTCATGGCAAAACCAAAACCTGATTGACGATACTGAACTCAAACGCTTAAGAAAAGATCTTCAATGCTTTAACCATACGCCCGCGCGTGTTGGACTTAGTATGGGTGGGGTAGATGGGAGTGGTGATTTTCCGCTCCTTAGCTTTGCTGACACCTTTATCTACTTATCTATTGCTCAGGCAAGTCTTTATCAGTTTGACGTAGAAGTAAAACTAAGAGAAAGCCTTTCCCTTGATGCTAAGGTAGGGATTGCTGTTTTACTAGAAGATAGTAGTAAAGGCCCTGAGCTTTTTGACCGAGCGCTTGCTCATTTACTCAACCCTAACGAAAATGCTCAAGAACTTTTGCTAGATGTCATTATTAGATCAGATTACCTGGACCTAAAAAAGAGCTTTACGAAAAAACGCATTACTCCCAATCAGCTCTATGAGAACCTAATTCGACCCCATGCCAGTGATGTCGGCAATATTGCCATTCAACTCAGATCAACCGCTGAGTTTGCGGCGGCTTATCAGCTAATTAAAAGTAAGCATAAACCCAACTACCTGCTTATGGACACTACCTATGCCTTACCCCTCGTTTCCTCCAGCAGTTCCCTTTTCTACGAACACCTAAAACGCTTATGTGCGGTCGAAGCAAGAAAGCAAGATCTCGGCTTTTTTACCCTCTCAAAATCCCATGGTTTATCAGCTATGGAACAGCTCGAGCTAATCGCTGCTGAAAAACAGGGTTTGACTTCCAAGCAAACGGCTGACCACTGGTACTTACGTTTGCCAAGTCAGAAAGAAGATGGCTATAGCTATAGTTTCACACGAGAAAAAACTGTTCCCCCCATAGGTGCTATGTCCTACCTTGTACGCTTTTATAGAACTACCCCTATCATGCGGCTAGATATGGATATTAATTATTGGCGCGAAAGGGTCAAAGGCGGAAACCAAGAAGAAACACTTCGCAACGAACAAAAGCTATTTGAAGATCTTGATGTCTTCTGCCATGATGTTCGCTCCTATGGCTATCCGTTTCCCATCAAAGCTGCGCATGATAGAGCTTCACTCACCGTCGCCGAACGACAAGATTATAAAAAACAAGCGACTAAGACCTTTATTAAGCAAGGAATGAACCCCAATCTTTTTAGAGATGTGTCGCTAGCAACGGGGCATAAATAAGCATGCAAGATATTCAAGAGATTATCAAACAACTCCAGGAACCTTTTGGAGTATTGGCCGAGAGTGATACTTATCAATTAACAGTAATTGCCAAAAATGCCGATGTTGCGGTAGGGGACTTATTTTTGTTGCCCAGTACCCGTGGTGGAACCA
>JAHEBB010000689.1 GCA_024642575.1 Trueperaceae bacterium
AAAGGAAAGCGAAATGCTAGCAAACAACGCAGTTTTCGTTACAATCGCAACTAACCCAAACAAAGACTTTCTCTGCTTACAAGCAGAGGGTCGGCGGTTCGAGCCCGTCATCGCCCACCATAGAAAAGCCGTCACAGACGGCAAAAACCCAGACTTCGGTAAAATCCCGAGTCTGGGTTTTTGCATTAGTACTGCTTAAGTACTGCTTAAGACATTAATTAGGTAAGTTTGATGGGTTGGTAAAGGCCAAAAGCGATACTGCACTCTGCTCACGCTGCTCTTCAAAGATATGGGTGTAAACATCCAATGTGAAGCTCGCGCGTGCGTGACCTAACCTATCAGCCAGCATCTTTGCGTCCATACCCATCTTGATGCCTAAGGAAGCGCTCAAGTGTCTGAGATCATGAAAGCGAATGCGAGTTACCTCGGCCTGCTTTTGCAGTTGATGCCAAGTACGCGTTAGATTTCTAGGGTCTATCCAGGTCGCTTCTTCTGATAAAAAGATGTGGGTGTTTTCATCAGGCTCGAGCCCTAGTAATTCTAGTTCGTTTTGTTGCCGTAGTCGATGTTGCGCCAAAACATCCAGAACATCTTGGCTTAGCGCGACCGTGCGACTACCTTTTTTGGTTTTGGGCGAACTAAGCTTGAGTTCTTTCTTAGCATAGCCGAGCGTACGAGACACTTGAATGACATTAGCCTTAAGGTCTTTCCACTGTAAACCTAATACTTCCCCTCGTCTTAACCCTGTGGAAATGGTGAGATAGAAAAGGGCATAAAGGCGATGATTTTGGGCAAAGGTAAGAAAACGACTAAGTTCAGACGTTGACCAAATGGTCATCTCGGCTTGCTCAACTTTGAGCGGTTTGATGGCTTTCACAGGATTTGTTGGAACAAGCTGCAATTTTACCGCTTCTTCTAAGGCAGTGAATAAAACTCGGCGCATGCGATTAGCGGCTTGAGGGGATTTGTCTCGTGCCAGCTTATTAATCGCGTTCTGAATGCTGAGGGGTTTAAGAGCTTTAAGTTTAACCTTGAGGAAATGGGGTTCGATATAGCTAACAACGGTGTAGTCGTAGAATTCCATGGTTTTGGGTTTGACCTGTAAAGCTTTTGTGGGCAAGAACGTGTCTCGAAGGTAGTCACATAAAACTATTTCAGTATTAATATGTTTACCTATTGATACATCTACTTTAAGTGCCTCTAACTTTATGCGCACTTCGGTCTTGGTTTTGCCATACACGGTTTCTTTATCGGGTTTACCGTTGGGTTTATAACCTACGGTAAGTTGACCAACCCATAAGGCTTTGGATTTGTTGAAATAAACGCTCCCCGTATTCCGAGCGCCTCTTGATTTCTTTGGGGTTGACATAGCTTGCTTTCCTAACTGGCACTAGGGGTAAACTAATTGTGCCTGAAATTTGGCGGGACCACCCCTGCGCCTTGGACAGTTAAGGGGTGGTCTTCTTATTGCGGATGCGGTGAGTCTCGGTACTCGAGCAGGTCACCAACCTTATACTCCTTTCCGGTAATCTCTTTAAGTCCCCACATGACCCATGCGAGAACCTCAAGGTCTAATCGTTGGGGGGTTTTTTGTGTCCAGGTATAAAGCGCTGTTCGGCTGACATGCTTAGCAAGTTCTTGATACAGGCGATAGACCGAAACCCCTTCGGCTTTAAGCAGTTCTTTTAGTTTCCAGTGAATCTTGGGATGGGCGGTGCTCGACATGGTCAATAATACCACACACTCGAGGTACTTATATATGGTACTAATTGACCGCATTCCGTCATTATTCATTAAAAACTTATGCCCTTAATGTTGGATTAGCGTCCCAACTGTCCCAATCAGCCCACAGGTGGTTTAGGCATCAATGAGTTGTGGGTCAGATGGGTCACTTGGGACAGTAACTCCATGGGAGATCGCGCCTTTTTTGAGGTGGATGACTTCGTAACGAGTACCGCCAATTTGCTTTCGAATTGTGAAACGACTTCGTGCTGAATCACGACTGGCAAGAAAGCCCCGTTCGGCAAGGCGCTTGACAATGGTACTTTTTGTGAGTGGAAACGCGTCCCCCTGTCTTTGCGCCAAAGTTTGTACTTCTGCGAACGTAGTATCTAGTATCAGATAAAGCCCGGTTTCATCAATCCAACCCAACCTTTTGCCTTTGGCTTGCCAACCAAAATCGGTAGAATATTCCCACCCCCAATTTGTCCCGTCTTTTGGACATTGTTGATTAATAGTGGCAAGGTGCGCTGAGTCTGAGGCAAATTGTGATGCTAAGAGGTTTAGGAAACGACTAACTGGATCCTCAGTGCCGTGCAAGCCTGCTTGACACCTGCAAACTGCTGTGATCGCTTCGATACCTTTCGCATAAAGGTCAGTATAGGTTTCATCATTCATCGCATGAGATTCAAGGGCAAAATCCAAGAACAACTCGAGGCTGGTAAGGAGATTGGCAGCCTGGTCTGGGGTTCGTGCATGCATTCCAGCTTCTTTGATAGCATCACGATGGACCTTGAGTTGTTGAGGAAGAGTGCTTTTGAGGCGGTCTATTTTTGGGGATAACCAGACGAGGTATGCTGCCATGGTCTGGGCATAATGCTGAGCTTCTGCAGCAAGCTGCCACTGGCTCAATAAAGC
>JAHEBB010000192.1:0-8009 GCA_024642575.1 Trueperaceae bacterium
CGGGTCAACAATCCATCGGTAAGCTGATGTGCTGCTTTGTTCTCCGAATTCCTCTCCTAATATGGCGTGACCTGGATAATGCCTTTCAATTCGAGACCTTATCAGTTCTTCAGCTTTTTGGTCAGCGACAGTAACTGGGCTATTATCCGTTTTAAACTCGGTTTGAATCTCAGTTTGAAAATAGCCTAAGGTTAACTTTCCTGCTTGAAACGCCGTTTCAACGGCAAACTCGACTAAGGTTTTTAATTCTGCCATAACTCAAAATCATACCTGTATTTTTAGAGCCTTGAGTTTCAAAGCTGGACACTAAGTGTCAGATAAAAAACACGGCTTCTAAAATATCCCTTCAGACTTAAGGTTATGAAATCTATCTCAGCCCGCAAATTCCTTGAGTTGCTAAACGAGGGTATACCTGTTTTTGACACTCGAGCCAAAGCTCAGTTTGACAGAGACGGGCTTAAAGATGCCAAGCATTTACCACTCGAGGCTATTCAAAAAGGTCACATTCCAGATATTCCAAAAAGCCATGCACTCTATCTTGTTTGTGAATATGGTCAAATCAGCGAACTTGGCGGGCTTTATCTAGAAAATGCGGGATTTAGCTTAGTTTACAATGTGACAGGTGGCATGAAGGCCCTCAGGGAACAAGCTAAACTAGATCAAGAGTAAGTTTTTGCCGTAATTTCAAGGTCAAGCATGATATTGTTTAATCGCAAAAACATAGGTTTCGGGCGAACCTGTTAGCTCAGAAAGGTAAAGATTAT
This sequence comes from Trueperaceae bacterium, assembly GCA_024642575.1. Classification (GTDB taxonomy): domain Bacteria; phylum Deinococcota; class Deinococci; order Deinococcales; family Trueperaceae; genus JAHEBB01. Next base: position 765 of record JAHEBB010000192.1, read on the forward strand.
AAGGCATTTTTATGTTTATATCTTTCAAAATGCGATTCAAATTATGATTCCAATTTTCAAACTATTACAGCTGAATACCAATCCTACAAATACCATTCCCAATAGTATCTTGAATAAAGCAAGATTCCTTGATTCGATTCTTTTCGCGCTCCGCCTGCATTTAATCATGCCTAAAAATCGCTTGATGAATTGGAACCGGTAACATGTTTAATTTCAACCAAGGGACAACTCCCTTAAAGCGGCTTATAGATATTTATTTAAGCAGTTTGGCACTCATCCTTTTAAGCCCCATCATCTTAGTAACTGCGATTGTGGTTGCTTTAAGTATGGGCACGCCTGTTATTTTCAAACAAATCAGACCCGGCTATAAAGGAAAACCCTTTACTATTTACAAGTTTCGCACCATGAAAGATGCTTATGACGAAACAGGTAAACCTCTACCTGATGACCAACGCTTAACCAAATTTGGTAGCTTTATGCGTGCCAGCAGTCTGGATGAATTACCGGAACTTTTAAATGTACTAAAAGGTGAAATGAGCCTTGTTGGCCCCCGTCCTTTAAGGATGGACTATCTTGCCCGTTATAGCGCCGAGCAAGCCAAGCGGCATGACGTTATGCCAGGTGTGACCGGATGGGCACAAATTAATGGCCGAAATAGCATTTCCTGGGACGAAAAATTTAAACTTGATGTTTGGTACGTTAAAAATCATTCGATAGGGCTTGATCTTAAAATCATGGCACTGACCTTCTTAAAAGTGTTTAAGCGGGAAAACATCAGTGCCGAAGGTCATGTCACGATGCCAGATTTTATGGGAAGTGAAAAAATATGAACGAGCTTATCATTGTCGGTGCTGGCGGTTTAGGTAGAGAAGTCTTACAGTATGCACTTGACACCTTTTCTCACAACAGCACCATCCGAATTAAGGGTTTTCTTGATGACAATCCTGAAGAACTTGTCTGCTACCAAGACAAACTTGCCTACCAAATCATTGGAGATACCGATTCTTATAAAATTCAGCAAAATGATCGGTTTCTATTAGCAGTGGGTACCCCCGGAACGCGTAAACTCCTGGTCGAAAAGCTCGAGCAGCGTGGCGCTGAGTTTATCTCGCTGGTACACCCTAAAGCCTATGTAGCTCCTTCTGCGAAATTAGGCAAAGGGGTCATCATTAGTCCTTTTGCAACTGTAGCAACGCACACCGATCTTCAGGATCATGTGGTCTTAGGGTTTTATGCTCATGTAGGTCATGACGCAGTTATAGGTACTTATAGTGTTTTATCACCGTATGCCGCTGTCAATGGCGGAACGGTTTTAGAGGAGCTTGGTTTTCTAGGAACCCATGCGGTGGTTACGCCTAACCGCAAAGTAGGCAGAGATGCCCAGATTGCTGCGGGTGCCATTGTTTATGGTGACGTGCCTGCAAATCGCATTGCCATAGGTAACCCAGCCAAATTTGGTCCTAAATTATCTACCCTTACGGGTAAAGGCAGTTAGTAAAGCTCCATTAAAAGGGCAAATGCTAGATTTTCCAATCCCCTTAAACTGTTAAAGCCCTATACTTACTAAAGGTATTAGCTTTTTAGACCAATTGCGAGGTATTTATGGCAGCAAACATTCAATTATTTTCAACCTGCCCTCAATCCAAAGATTTTGACCAAGATGTTTATTTCCAGCAGGTTATAGATGTCGCAAAGTGGAGTGAGGAGGCAGGCTGTGTTGGCATATTGGTTTATACCGATAATGGCTTAGCCGACCCCTGGTTGGTTTCGCAAATCATTTTGGCTAACACAAAGACCTTGGCACCACTCGTTGCCGTACAACCTCTTTATATGCACCCCTATACGGCCGCCAAAATGGTCTCTACCTTAAGCTATCTCTACAAACGCAAGATTTATCTAAACATGCTTGCAGGGGGTTTTAAAAACGATCTCATTGCCCTTGGAGATGATACGCCGCATGATGACAGGTATCTTAGAACAACGGAATACACCTTAATTTTAAAAGGACTTTTAGCTGGGGAAACAGTTAGTTTTGAAGGCAAGTATTATCAGGTAAAAAACCTCAAGTTAATCCCAGCGCTCGAGCCTAAGTTTTTTCCTGGCATCTTGATTTCGGGTTCGTCTGAAGCGGGCATCGAAGCCTCAAGAAACATCCAGGCCACGGCTATAAAATACCCAAAACCACCAGGCGAAGAAGAGGTTCAGCAAGAAGTAATTGCCCCAGGGGTAAGGGTGGGTATTATTGCCAGAGACTCGAGCGCAGATGCCTGGGAAGTCGGCTATACCCGTTTTCCCGAGGACCGCAAAGGACAAATTGCCCACGCCGTTGCCATGAAGGTTTCAGATTCTCACTGGCATAAACAGTTATCCTCTCTGGGTGAACAGCCCGTTTCAGAGCAAAATCCTTACTGGTTAGGCCCCTTTAAAAATTACAAGACGTTTTGCCCATACTTAGTAGGAAGTTATGATCAGGTGGCACAAGAATTAAGGCGCTATCTTGATTTAGGGTTTGCAACCTATATATTAGATATTCCTGCTTCACGAGAAGAATTAGGGCATATTCGAAAGGTGTTTGACGCCGTTAAACAGGTGAGCTTATGACAAAGTTACTCCAAAATTATGTCAGTGAAAATGCCAATAGATATGGTGATAAAACCGCTATTGTCATGAAAAATCAAAGTATAAGCTACGCTGAGCTCGAGTCGCGCAGCAATCAATTGGCTCGTCTTTTGCAAAGCTATGGGGTAAGCCGAGGCGACCGTGTTTGCCTCTTTATGTCAAAGTCTCCGCTAGCCGTCGTTGCTATGCTCGGTGTCTTAAAAACAGACGCCATGTATGTCCCGATTGATACCTCGAGCCCCGCAAACCGTGTCGCCAAAATTGCCCATGCTGCTGAGCCAAAAGTATTTTTAAGTGAAAAAGGCGCTACCAGTTTGGTTGATGACCTCTTTGAACAAGGGCTTTTGGCAAAAGATACCGTCATGGGAACGCTCGAGGCAGAGCCGATTGTTACCGATTATTTCAGGACAGCATTTGCCTGGAATGACCTTGATAGCTTTTCAAACGAGCCCCTTGACTATCAAAATAGCTCGACTGACCCAGCTCATCTTTTATTTACTAGCGGTTCAACAGGTACGCCTAAAGGTGTGGTAATAAAACACGAAAACGTGATTCATTTTGTAGATTGGTCACGTAATTACTTTGGCCTGGGTCCGCAAGATAAAACTTCAGGACATCCTCCTTTACATTTTGACTTATCTACCTTTGATATTTATGGCACGCTATCGGCGGGCGCAGAATTGCATATGGTCTCGCCTGAGCTGAATCTTTTACCTAATAAACTCGCAGATTTTATACGTAAATCCGAACTAACTCAGTGGTTTTCTGTCCCTTCAACCTTAACCCATATGGCAAAGTTTAACGTTGTAACCGAACAAGATTTTCCGCATATGACAAGACTTTTGTGGTGCGGAGAGCCAATGCCCACCCCAACGCTTATTCACTTTATGGACCGCTTGCCCCATGTCACTTTTACTAATCTTTATGGCCCCACCGAAGCTACGATTGCCAGTAGTTACTACACGGTATCTAAACGCCCTAGCAGCGAAATTGAAGCCATCTCGATTGGCGTTGCATGTGAAGGCGAAGAACTTCTTGTGCTGAATGACAAGCTCGAGCCTGTTGAGCCCGAAATTATTGGTGAACTCTACATTGCTGGGGAAGGTCTTAGTCCAGGTTACTGGCATGATAAAGAAAAAACCGACGCCGCCTTTTTGCCTGACCCAAGACCTGGTAAAGAAAACAGTCGTATCTACCGCACCGGCGACCTTGGCAAAGTAGATGAAAAAGGACTTTTTTATTGCCTTGGTCGGGTCGATTCTCAAATTAAGAGCCGCGGCTACCGAATCGAATTGGGTGAAATTGAAGCGGGTCTAAATACGCTTGAGTACATAAAGGAATGCGCTGTTGTTGGCATTCATGTCGGTGGTTTTGAAGGCACTGCTATCTGCTGTGCCTATGCTTTGAAAGAAGGTCAGGAAAAAGATAAGACTGATTTACAGCGTGACCTGACCAAAATCATTCCAAAATACATGATTCCCACGCAGTGGATGACTTACGATGTTTTACCCAAAAATGCCAATGGTAAAATTGACCGTAAAGCCTTACGAGATAGATTCGAAGAAAGCAACAAGCAACCTGCCTAAACCTTAAATCTATTTGTACTTTTCAAGATCAATTCATTTAGAGTTGATCTTTTTTCTTTAAGGGTACGGCAAAATTTAATGTGAGTGCTTTTTAACAGAGATACAGATGCATCACTTCTACCGTAGATGTATCTCCGAACCACCGTCACAAACAAACAAGCTTGAAAGGTAAATGTTAACGCGTCAAACAAGAATCTTCCGCTCAACATTTATAAACATTGGACTTGCTCTTCCTAAAGGCTAAACGCTCGAGCCTTATCCATCAATTCTTCAGAAACCTTTGAGATGTAAGGCTACTATCATTATTCAAGTCTTGAAACCTTCAAACTAACACTATGTATTTAGCCCTGATAGTGATTATCGTTTTTTTTGGCAATCTTTTTAGTATCTCCCACGGTCAAACCAGCTACGGGGATTTTAAAGTTGATGTCTTTTTATCTGGGCTAGAAGTTCCTTGGGATATGAGTTTTTCAGCAGACGGTACACTTTATTTTACTGAGCGTATAGGTAGGCTGAGCCGCGTTGGTGAGGAGAAAAAAGTTCTTGCTACCGCCGAAACTTTTAGCCAACTACGGGTTGAAGGAGAAGGGGGCCTTATGGGCTTAGCACTGGACCCCAAGTTTGCCGACAATCATTTGCTGTATGTTTGCTACAGCGCCTGGAAAGGTGACCAGCGCATTAACCGTGTAGCCCGTTTTATAGAATCTCAGGATTCTCTCCAAAACGAAGGAATTATCCTAGACAACTTGCCTGGTTCGGGTGCTCATAACGGTTGCCGACTAGCTTTTGGCCCAGACAGTTATTTATATATTAGTATGGGCGAAGCCTTTAACCCTGAGTTGGCTCAAGACAAAACGTATCTCGGCGGAAAAATTCTGCGTATAAAATCTGATGGCAGCATTCCAGAAGATAATCCCTTTGGCAATGAAGTCTGGAGCTTTGGTCATAGAAATCCTCAAGGCTTAGCCTTTCGGTCAGATGGGAAGCTTTTTGAAACAGAGCATGGTCCTGAAGTAAATGATGAAATAAATGTTATTGAAAAAGGAGCAAACTATGGTTGGCCTATCGTCACTGGTAACGCTGACACTGACACATTCAAACAACCACTCCGCAGTTATTATCCAGATAGCACCATTGCAATAGCTGGACTGGATATTTATGAAGCTGATCTGTTTCCCTGGCAGGGTAATCTTTTATTTGTGAGTCTTAAGGCTGGCAGATTTTACAGGCTCGAGCTTAACGAAGACGGCAGCTACGCTCGAGATGAAATCTTACTGGATAGAAATGTTAATAGCCCTTTTGGCAGGCTTCGTGATGTAGAGGTTGCACCTGATGGCTCAATCTTCATTTCAACCTCAAATGTAAATGATCGCAATGATAGCCCGGGCCCTGATGATGACCGAATCTTGCGCTTGACCCCGAAAAATAAGTAGGTACGAATAAAAAGCGCCCTAGATTATCAGGGCGCTAGAACATTAAAAAAGTCGAAGAGCTTAATTTGCGAGATAGGTTAAGAACGTATAATCCTTGTCTTTAGACGTAGTGTGACAACCGATGCACATGGCAGAACCCGAGCTTTCCATCCACCCTCCCATAAATTTGCCACTGCTGCCTTCCCGCTCAAAAACCGCGTATTGCCAATCACCGTTAGCAGGGTCAAAACCTGCAACTTTTCGCATTCCGTAAATGGTCGACACCATCAATGTTTCTATATCGGTGCGCTCTTTTAAAAATACCGTACCTTCTGCATAGGGAAAATTCTTTGACATGACCGTTTCAGCGGCGGTGTCATTAAAATAAATATCTTTGGCGATAGGATGGGCTGATTCTGCAAAAGATTTTTGACTGTTGCCCCTATGCCAGGATAAGTAGCCTGCAAGGTCATCAGGCAAACCATTACCTGCAGCACTGACGACCCATAACCCAAAAACCATAAGCCCTATAACCAAACCGATTAATCGCTTCATCTTTACCTCCAAGGTTTTTACGTACCTGTCTACTTTTGCTTAAAAACCGACTTTGGTTCTGTCAATTGATTAACCCAGGTAAAATGGAAGACGAAATCGATTTGCTGATTTGTAAATTTTCAGCTATAAGGACAGGCAAGCGCAGGATCCATGGCTCGAGCCTGTTTAGCGCTGTTACTCCTTGACAATAAAACAGCTTACGGTTAAAACGCCGAGTGGACTACAGTAAATTTTGGCAATCGGATTTAGTCTCATTTTTAGGAGACTTTTATGACACTAGGCCCAGAGATGGCAACTGCTACAGTGACCGAGGAGGTTGCTTTGAGAGATTCCGCTCACCTGATACATCCCTCAGCACCAGATTTTGATGAAGTTGGAGAATGCTCACTTGATCACCTAATTAGTAAACTTATTTCAGGACTGGGTGAAGATGTTAGTAGAGAGGGCTTGCTAAAAACACCCGAGCGTGTTGAGCGGTCCCTTCGGTTTTTAACCAGTGGCTATACTTCGAGGGTCGAAGATGTGCTGAACGGTGCACTTTTCGAAGCAGAAGGTAGTGAAATGGTGGTCGTCAAACACATTGAGTTTTACAGCATGTGTGAACACCATATGCTGCCTTTTTTTGGACATGCCCATATTGCTTATATCCCAAATAAAAAAATTTTAGGACTTAGCAAATTTGCAAGGGTCGTAGATGTGTTTGCCCGGCGTATGCAAGTGCAAGAGCGTATGACCTCGCAAATTGCAGACGCCCTTATGCAGGCACTCGAGCCCGAAGGGATTGCCGTGGTTACCGAAGCTAGTCACCTCTGCATGATGATGCGCGGAGTCGAGAAACAAGGTTCCACAACCCGTACAAGCGCAATGCGAGGTGTCTTTAAGTCAGACGCTCGAACAAGGCAAGAGTTTTTAGACGCTCTTAAGTAAGAACTAAAAAGAATATAAAATCGCAGCTGCCTTTTTACAGCTGCGATTTTTTTGTGAAGGTTTAGCTACTTCGTAACTTAAGGAAGTCTACCTATGGCGTCCGTGGCTAACTGATAGTTGGGGTCAAGCTCGAGCGCACTTTGGTA
>JAHEBB010000192.1:8109-9682 GCA_024642575.1 Trueperaceae bacterium
GAGTTAACCGCTAAGGCAACCGCACGCTCGAGCGCGTCTCTAGCGCCATTTAAATCATTTTGGCGAAAAAGAACAACACCTTTACTATTAAAAACTTCGGCGTTGTTTGGATCTAAACTTTCAGCCTTTTGCAAAATACTGAGGGCATCCGTTAAACGACCAGGAAAGGCATTAGGGTCACTAACATACTGCTGCTCATAAGCCAAAGCCAATTGAACATGAGCAGTAACATTATTTTGGTCTAAGCCTAAAACCTTTTGGAATTCTTCAACCCCGGCAGCCCAAGCTCCCTGACAGGTCAAAGATTTGCCCTTACCTAAAATCGCATCAATATTATTGGGCTCTTGTTTCAGCGCTTCTAGAAAAACCGATTGTGCGAAACTACAGTTACCCCTTGATAGGTACAGCTCACCATCTTTTATATAGTCAGCAGCACTCCTATCTTGAGCAAACGAAAAGAAACTAAGAAATATGAACACAGTTGTAAATACTAGCTTTGTGAATGTCACCCTGGCCTCCCAGTGGAATCTGAAACGGGGTATTTTAACAGGTTAGTTAGCGTTAATGTAAATAATCTTAAAAAAATACCTAACATTTTTCCTATCATGACCAAACTCTGTGAGAGCATGGTGTGCCTTCTAAAAACGCATGCTCACAGCTTGCACACCGAAATGATCAATTTAAACTAAGTATTCCAGTGCAGGTGCGTAACTACTGCGGAAGTGAAACTTTTCGGCATATTTTACACCCGCTTCTCGGCCAGTTTGAGCCCTCGTTTCTTTAAAGCGCTCAGCCGTAAAATCCCATTTGTAGAAGTTTGCATAATATTCTACCGTTTCAACCGCTAAATCGATTTGCTCGGTAATATCGACATGTACCACGGGTCTCGAGTAAGCAGAGGAAATATACTGAAAAAAGCGAATGTTTGAGCGGTGAGCCTCATAGGGTTCAGGGCTTTCCTCATTAATTATTTTAGGGATGCGTGCAAGTGTAACAGCATCAAAACTAATTTTAGCTGTCATACGGTGGTCAGGATGTGGGTGATCGTCGGGCCAAGTAATCACGGCATCGGGGCGAAACTTAGAATAAAGTCTGGCAAGGGCTAGGCCTTCTTCCCTAGAACCTGTCATGCGGGAATCGCCCATATCAAAAAAGTGGTAAGTCGCACCTACTTTTTTAGCAATCCAATCACCATGCTCTTGACGAATACGTCTAACCTCTTCATGACTATGCTCAACAAATTGACTGGCCATTTCGCCATGTGTTGTCCAAACCAACATGACTTCATCACCTCTCTGAGCATGTTTCCGAAGCGTACCTATACAACCCAATTCATCATCTGGGTGGGCAAAAACAGCTAAAATTCGCATACCCGTTAGTCTAACCAGTATGCTTATAAATATTAGTTAGCTGAGACAACTCAGGTTCTTTTAAAGTATCTATCGCTCTAATTTATCTTCATAGGTTTTAGCGAGACCGTATTAAATTCAGTGCCGAACGAGGTTACAAAGTTTCAGGTAAATGAGAAGGAAACACGATAATTTTATGCAAACTCTGGTACGACCCCTTTAGG
>JAHEBB010000690.1 GCA_024642575.1 Trueperaceae bacterium
TTTTTGTAGGTCTTGCTCAGTAAGCAGATGTTTTTCCTTAAACCGACCCAATTGCTCCATTTGGGGAGCTATACCTTGGGCCTTCTTGCCAAGCTCGAGCTTTTTTTGCTTTTCTTTAATACCCGACTCTTGCCCTTTAAGTTGGTCTAAAAAACGCTTGACCTTTTGCATGTCATCAAGCAAGGTCTTAACTTCTTCAAGCCCTTTTAATGTTTCAACTAGCTTAGTTTCCCTAAGGCTAAAGTCTTTAACCAGGGTTTGGGTATTACTTACTTCATCTCGTAATGCCTCACGCCTTTCGGGTGTTGCACCTGCATAATCTTGCTCGAGCCGCTCGGTTAAGGCTTTTTGTTGCAAATCGGCTTCTCGGGAAATTCGTCCTGCTTCCTTTTGCATCGTTTCAACACGGTCTAAACCTAACAGACTGACCAGTAATTTTCGACGTTTGCTGCTATCCCCACGCAAAAACTCATCAAAAGCACCCTGAGGTAAAAGTACCGAGCGCGTAAACCCGTCATAGTCCAAACCTACCAATTGCTCGAGCTTGGCATCGGCTTCTTTAAGCTTTTCACTCTCAGCAAGTTGCCGATAACTGGCATTGCTTTGCAATTCCTCAATGCGGGTGTTTCGCGTGATAGTTCCGCTCGAGCGTTTATCAACGGTGCGGGTAACCTTATAGGTTCCGCGACTGGTTTTAAACTCGAGCACAACATACATTTGCATAAGACCAGGACTAAGCAAAACATCTAGACCTTTTGAGCCGAGCCGCGCAGTTTGACCATAAAGAGCGTAGGTTAAAGCGTCGAGCAGGGTCGTTTTACCTGAACCTGTAGGGCCACTTATAGCAAACAGTTCCAGCTCAGAAAAATCAATGCTTACCTGATTTCTAAAACAGGTAAAACCAGAAAGCTCGAGCTTAAGGGGCGTCATACAGCCACATCCGCTTCGGTATCTTCTTGCCCAACATAAAGCTGATTAAAAGCTTCCTTAATGTCCTTGGGTAATTCCTTGCCGCGCTGCTCAAGGTAATACTGCGAATAGGCGTCAAGCAGGCTCATTTTTTGCAAATCGACCCCAGTTTCCTCAACTAAGTCTTGCTCTGGCAGCTCTATTTCTACCGACAAGACATTGGGGAATTCCGCCTTAATTCGGTCCTTTAAGCCTGGGCGAGGTTGCTCGAGCTTTAACTTTAGTTTTAACCACCCCTCAAAAGAACGAATGTCCTCAAGTTTTCTATCCATAGCATCTAGTTCTAAACTCAGACGTTTAAGTTGTTTACCCCCCTTAAGCTTGATGGCATCTATAAGCTCTGTTGGTTTGCCCGCTCGAGCCTCTACCAGATAAACAAATTTGTCATCACCTTGCTCCCCAAAATCAAGCTGTAAAACACTTCCTGAATAGCGCCCCGCATTTTCAGCAAAGCCTTGAATGGCCTGCGTCTTGTGGATATGACCCATTGCAATGTAGTTTGCCTTTCCTGGCAAGATATCGGCATTGAGTGCGTAAGTCTCGGTGCAGTGAAAGACGTACTCGGACTGAGATAAGGTTGCCCCGTGCATGGTGGTGTGCATTAGCATAAGGTTGACAACTTCAGAGCTAAACGAAGCACTAAGGTTTTGAATAAGTTTTCGCATACCTTGTTGATATTTTTCTAACCACTGTCCTGGGTCAGCGTCTAGCAGTTCCCCAACTTTAACTATGCGCCGCTCACTAACAAAAGGCAACGCGGCTATCCGGGCAAGTTCGTTGCCTATGGGTAAGTCAAAAACGCCACCCTGGCTCGAGACTTTGGGGTGACCAATCACATAGACATTGGCGAGTTGTAAAAGATGGCTAACAGCATCAAGCCTTGAAGGTGAGTCATGGTTTCCCGCAATCACAACACTGGGTATACCTGCACTACCGACATCCCTAAAAAAATCATAAACCGCTGCTTCAGCATCAGCTCCTGGGTTTTTTGTATCGTAGATATCGCCAGCAACCAAAATGAGATCAACCTTATGCTGTTTGGCAAGTTCAGCAATTTCTTGCAAAACCTCCCGTATTTCTGAGGTCCTATCAACACCGTGGAGTTGCCTGCCTGCATGCCAGTCTGCCGTGTGCAAAATTTTCACAAAGACACTTTATCGCAAAGCTTAGCTGATTTTGGTTTAAGGAAGTGAGAGTGGAAAGGTAAGGTGCCCAGGCTCGAGCGTCAATGGCTTATTTTTCAACCTTGCTAGGAGGTTAATTAAGCAGATTACTTTGGAACTTGAGTAAAAAAAGCGCTGCAACTAGCAGCGCCTCTATACCTTCCTAGATTCAAATTTTAGAGGATAGCCGTTACAGCTTGCCTCGCCATAGCCATAAGCTGGCTGGGCCTAAATGGCATTTTTAGATGAGCAACGCTCGAGCTCTGACTACCTTCGTCATCGGGTAAGTCATTTGAAAGCATAATGATAGGCACATTTAAGCTACCTTTTTCAGGGGTTTCAGGTAAGGCTAAAAAGCTGTCTTGCTTTCCAACTACAATCAAGTCAGGTTTTTCTGTACTTTCTCTATCTAGGACTTCAAAACCCTCGAGCTCAAATTTGCGTTTGAGGCTTGAAACCATAAATGGTTCGGTATCTAAGAAAAGAACTTTGGGCA
>JAHEBB010000193.1 GCA_024642575.1 Trueperaceae bacterium
GAAGTGCTCACTAAACTTGATGACATTTTCCCAGGCCCCGGAGGCGAAGCACCTAAGGCTTATGCTTGGTAAACACTTAGGGTTTAAAATTTAGTAGCTCCGAGATTACTAACAAAATTGAAAAGATGTAGCGGAATTCTCTATTCCTACAAAGTAAAAGATGGCATTGTTCAACGTAAGAGAACAACGTCATCTTTTATAGCAGGTATCATCCGGTCGGCTACCTAAAGTCATTAAAAAACAGTGTCGTGAACGATAAATTTTAGATAACACTGTAGTTTTATTCTTTAGAGTGCTTTATAAGCCTTACCTTACATACACCTAAGTCATCTAGCCATATTCTTGAATCAAACAAAATATTAGTCGGAAACAATGGTTTAAATCCCAAAGATGTTTAGAAGGGAAACTGAGTAATATGGACAAGGTTTATTTTCGTTGGTGGGGCTGTGGGGCATTCGACCTATTATTTGGCGATGTTAATATTGCCATAGATCCTTATCTTTTTGGCAATAATCTTGCCAACGCTGAACCTATCTATGATTATATTTTTATCAGCCATGAACACTTTGATCACTGTCATCCAGAAACCTTAAAAAAACTCTGCCAGGGAGACCGCTTTAAAAAACTGTTTGTCAATGTCGGCTGCATGAACCCGCTCGAGCCTATCGATGAAAGCTATAACGGCGCCTCCTTTGCCAGAGACTTACCCATTAGTCAGCATATTTCAGCCGATAAAATACAGATTCTCTATCCCAAATATCAAAAAGATGAAACACTTAATTTCCCTGGACCAAGCGATGTTGATCTTGGAGCTGTGCAGGTAGAAGCTGTTGAGAGTGGTGAAAATATTCGCCCTGATTTGCCCACCTGTGGTTATTTGATACGCCATCTTGAAAAAAATATTTCTGTTTATCACATGGGAGATTTGCATGAGGTCTATCCAGCTTTAAGTAAATTAAAGGGCCGTGTAGATTTTGTTATTCACATGAAACTTGGTTTTAAAGACTGGTCAATTTTGCCAGAGTTTATAGATTTAGTAGAGCCAAAATTTTGGATCCCCACTCATTACCGAACCAACCGTAAAGATGATCCTATTCCTGAAGGACACTGGCCACCCGATATGGATGACCCCAATGCTTTCTTGGAAGATATCCGTGAGCATTTGCAGGGTCGAAGTAAGTTACTACCTTTTACTGCTGGGGTCCTTTATGAAATTGACGCGGTTTCTAAACAGGTAAATTGGCGCTGGCAGTGGGTTAACTCTTGGACAACGCCCCCTTGGGCGCCTGAAGCCTAAAAAGACTGAGCTAAAAAAGGATTTTGAAGCAAGCTCACTTTACTAAAGTAAAACTCAGAGCAAAACGAAAAGGAGAAAACTATGGAATATCGATCATTAGGACGAACCGGCATCAAAGTAAGTCCCCTTTGTTTAGGCTGTATGAACTTTGGCGGAAAAACCAGTCCAGAAGATTCTTACGCCATTATTGATAGAGCCATTGATGCAGGGATTAACTTCTTAGATACAGCCAATGTCTATAGCCGAGGACGTAGTGAAGAGATAACGGGCGAAGCTCTGAAGCGTAATGGCAAACGTGACCAAATTATTTTGGCTACCAAAGTTCATGGCGTCATGGATGATACTGACCCAAACATGCGTGGTAATACACGTCGGCATATCATTCAACAAGTTGACGCTTCGCTAAAACGCCTGCAAACCGATTATATTGACCTGTATCAGATTCACCGCCCTCAACCAGATGTTCCCATTGATGAAACCTTAAGGGCTCTTGATGATTTGATTCGTTCAGGCAAAGTGCGTTATATCGGTACCAGTACTTTTGCTGCCTGGCAAGTCATGGAAGCTTTGATGATTGCTAAAGAGCTTGGGCTTAACCGTTTTATTTGCGAGCAACCTCCCTATAATCTTTTAGACAGGCGTATTGAGCGTGAACTCTTACCTATGACGCAAACGTATGGCATTGCTACCATTCCTTGGAGTCCCTTAGCTGGGGGTTTACTAGCAGGTAAGTACCAAAGAGACGCTGAACCGCCTTCTGGAAGTCGCTATGAAAATGTCAAAGCCAATGAAATGCAACAAAAGCGCTATACCGATCAAGCCTTTGATGTGATAGAAGGGCTCGAGTCCCTTGCTAAGAATAAGGGCTGTAGCCTGTCACAGTTTGCTCTTGCCTGGTGTATGAGTCAACCTGGCGTTACTAGCCCAATTATTGGTCCAAGAACCATGGAGCAATTAGAAGACAATCTGAAAGCCCTGGATATAACGATATCTGAAGAGGATAAAAAAGAAGTGGATGCACTGATTCCACCTGGACGCATGGTTTCTGCCTTTTATGAAGCCAATTTTGGCCCTCATCCGTTTCGCTAAGAGTGTAGAATCTTGGTTGGTTTATGGGTAATGGTTCCGACAAGTCACCTACAAGCTTGATATTCAAGATGTAGGTGAGGGCCGATTCTTGTTTAGAGTTAGGTGGTTTCAAGGAACCGAAAGTGCTAGCTCATGTGATAAAGAATGGATAGGTCTCACCAATGGGTTCAATTTTTCAGTCGCTAGTTCATTTGATAGGCTGTAATGAAGCCACCGACAAAAGCATCCCAAGATCGATGGTGGTTGCAATTGACTGGAGTAACTAATACCCTTTCCGTTTAATTCCTTAAGAATTAAACGGAAAGGGTATTAGTGCTGTTTTTCAAGCAGCTCGAGCACTAGTAATGTATTCCGAATGATATGAAAAGGATCTTTTACTGGGAGCGCTACCACCTTGTTTAAGGTTTGACCCTGCCTGTTACGAATTTGAATCCATTCTCCTACTGTTTGATCCGGATTGGGGAAAGTTGTAAAGACATAACTATGCATCTCCTGATACAAGTCTAAAAAGCTGGTTTCACCACTAAGCTCATGTGCTAGTAACAGTGTATAAAGGGCTTCAGAGTGGGGCCACCAGAGTTTAGTATCCCAGGTGTCCAAAATAAGCTGCTCCATCCGATTACCTGACACTTGGCCTTGAGGCCTCCCCCCATCACGGTCAACAAAGCGCAATAAGCCGCCATAGTCTTTGTCCCAGCCTAGCTCAAAACTGCGTTTGATGACTCGAGTGCAACGGTCAAGGATATCTTGGCGTTTCAAGCGAATTGCCTCGTGCATGACAAACCACATAGACTCGAGTGCATGACCAGGATTGCGGTGTCGGTTTAACAGGCTATCTGCGCCATGTTCGCATTTTACTTCAACGATCGATCCATCATCTGCTATATAACCTAAGATCTGCTCGAGAAAAACCTGACTGTCTTTTTCTACTATAGTACTGGCATCATGCTCCAGTTCTCTTAAACACGTTCCTAGAGTTTGACTGACATTTAGCATAATCATAGGAAACGAATGTGCCGTGCAACCATGTGGAATGGGATAGGGTTCACTAGGTGCATTGCCCGTTTTCATCTGTGCAGCAATAGGCCAGTAGGCTTCTAGCGTAAAATCTACTAAGGCTTTATCTTTGCTAATCGCAGCGTATTCTGCAAAGCCCAAAATGACAAAGCAATCGGCAAACATACTGCTAGCAAAAGGCAGGTCGGGGTTTAAGCGTTTAGGGACTCCTTCAGCGTCCAGTAGGTAGGTAACGCGACCATTTTCTAAAAAAGCATGCTGACGTAAAAACCTGACGCAGTTTTTGGCAATGCTTAAGTAACGCTCGGAATTATCAGGAATAAGCCCAGCCCTAGCCAATTTAGCGAGCCTTGCCATAAGCCAGACAAAGCGCCCTTGTGACCAGGTATATTTATCTGTGCTTTGTAGGGTCTTGCCGCTGTTGTCAAAACAGGTAAAGACGCCGCCACGCTTTTCGTCAAGCGCAAAGTTTAACCAGAAGGGCAGCAAATCTTCTAGCAAATGCTGGCGGTAAAATTCGGCGAGTGCTGCTTTGTCCATGTTGTCTGTTATAGAAGCTCGAGCTGTGAAGCCGCGTCCACATCTAGATAAAGACTTGCGTGCGGGGTTTGTCTCAAGATAGAGGCCGGACAGTCTGGCGTTATTGGTCCAGTAAGGGCTGTGGTAACAGCTTTGGCTTTGCGGGTTTCAGGCACAATAACTAGGGCATGTTCTGCTGATAAAAGTGCGGGAATGGTGAGCGTAATAGCATCTTTGGGCACAGCGTCTAAGTTAGGGAAATGACCTTCCCCTACCTGTTGCCTACGACTCGTTTCATCGAGTGTAACGATTTTAACCAGTTTTGGGTCATTAAAATCAGCAAAGGGTGGGTCGTTAAAGGCAATATGACCATTCTCGCCAATCCCCATACAAACAAGGTCAAGGGTTTGAGTGCTGAGTAGTCTGGCGTAGCGATTGCACTCAGCTTCACTGTCTGTAGCGTCACCAAGCACGCCATGAAAGGCCGCAGGGTTAACCTTATCCACCAGTTTTTCTTTTAAGAATTTTCGAAAGCTGGCAGGATGCTGGTCGCTTATACCGATATACTCATCCATATGAAAAAGGTGGACTTTTGACCAGGGAATAGCTTGCTTAAGCAGTGCGTCTAGAAACTCGAGCTGTGAGTTACCTGTAGCAAACACTGCAAAAGCTTCACCCTTGTTTGCCACAGCCTCCCTTAAAACCTTGGCCGCTTGCTGCGCGGCAGCTTCTCCCATGGTTTTAGTACTGGGGTAAATAAAAACGTTTAAATCTTCAATTTTTTTATGGATCATGATCTCTGACATCGTACCTCCTTAGAGCTTTTTAACGCGCTCTCGGTAAGTCGCTATGTGCTTTTGATTGGCGGCGTCACCACCCGGACTGTTGGCACTTTGCCAGATAGGTGGGTCAATGCCCCGTTCGGCTAAGAGTCTGATGGTCTCGAGCGACAAGAGGTTCATAGTTAAAGCGTTGAGATAAGTCGAGCAAGCCCCCGCATTCTGACTGACGCCAGGAATACTCATAAGTGCGTCACCCATAGGGACCTTAGTGTCAATGACCACATCAACCAGGTCACAGAGATTTTTTTGACTTGGGTGTCGTGAAGGGTGACCTTCAGGCAAAGCTTTTTGCAAACTGACTGAAGTGATTCCAATCGTATGGCAACCGCGTTTTCTAGCGCTCAGGGCGCAATCAATGGTGCAGGCATTGATACCATAAGCATTAACGATAATGAGTACATCATCTTGACTAACCTTATGATAATCAAGCAGGGCTGTGCCGTAACCGGGTGTGCGTTCAATCAGTGTTGAGCGAATAGCACCATGGGCTAAAAGCAAACCTTCATCAAGAATGGCATTGACAGGAACCAGACCCCCAGAACGGTAAAATACTTCTTCTGCGCCAATCACTGAGTGACCTCCAGTACCAATGACATGCAAAAGTCGGTCTTGTTCGATAGTGTTTGCCACCAGTTGGGCGGCTTCTTTGATAGGCTCGAGCTCTTCTGCCAAGATGCGGTTCATCAAGCCTTGTGCCTCGAGCGTGTACTGCGTTAGTAAATCCATGGGCCTCCTAGCCTTTTAAACCTGAGAGGGCAACGCCCTCAATAATTTGTTTTCTTAATAGAAAAAAGACTATTAAAATAGGTGCCACACTGACTACTGAGCCAGCGCTCACAGCACCAAAGTTCACGGTAAAGCCTGTTTGAAAGAGAGCCAGCCCGACTTCTGCCGTATAAAGGTTTTTGCTGTTGGTAATAAGCGAGGGCCAGACAAACTGATTCCAGGCTTGCATAAAGGCAAAAATGCCTAGCGCACTCAAGGGGCCAGTTAAGAGCGGCATAATCACTCGTCCAAAAATCCAGAGCTCTGATGCCCCATCAATGCGTCCTGCTTCAATCAGGTCATCAGGAATCGAAGCTATGACATTTTGCCTTATAAAGAAAATGCCAAAGCTCATGATTAAAAAGGGTGCAATAATGCCCGGTAAAGTATTGATAAGCCCCAGTCTGCGCGCACTTAAATACAGTGGCAACATGTAAACCTCAAAAGGTACAATGGCGGTTGCCAGAATAATCATAAAAAGCGCATAACGACCAGGAAAGTCAAACTTGGCAAGCACGTAACCAGCAATAGCTGATGTCAGCAGGATAGCCACCGTAGAAGTTGTCGCCAAAATAAGACTGTTAAGGAGCCAGCGATCAAAAGGCGCTGTAGTAAATACTGTGGCGAAATTATCTAGTGTAGGAGAGCCAGGGATAAGCCTGGGCGGCCACGAGAGAATTTCAGCGGGGGTCTTAAAAGCAGTAGAAAGCATCCAGAGAAAGGGCATAACCATAATGATGGCACCAAGCATTAAAACGGCTTCGGTGCTGATGCGACTTAGAAAAGTCATACCTGCTTGACGCGTACGTACTTGCCCTAAAGTGGTTTGCTGGACGCTCATGAGCGGTTCCTTAAAAAGGTAAATTGAATCATGGTAAGAATCAAAACAATGATCAGCAAATAAACCGCTTCAGCTGAAGCGTAACCCATCCTGAAATAGCGAAAGCCGTTTTCAATCATGTCATAAACCAGTACCCGAACCACATAACCTGGTGAGCCCTGGGCATCAGATGCCAGAACGTAAACCTGGGTATAAACGTTGTAGCTGCTAATTACAGTGATGACCGAAACAAAGAGCAAAATGGGTTTAAGCAGAGGCAGGGTAATGTTCCAGAACTGCTGTAAAATGCTGGCCCCATCAATTTCAGCAGCCTCATAGTACATACTCGGGATGTTACGAATCCCGACCAAAAAAATAATCATATTATAACCAATAATTTTCCAGGAACTGAGCAAAATAACTGAGAAAACAGCAAGTTTGGGATTGACCAACCAAGGCTGAGGGGAAAAGCCAAAATAACCAATAAACTGATTTAAAGGGCCATATTGGGCGTCCAAAATCCATTTCCAGGCGAGCGTTGCTGGCACCATTGAAGTAACCACCGGTAAAAAATACATGGTTTCATATAACGGTGATAGTTTGCGAGGCTTAGAGAGCAAAACGGCAATCAGGAGCGAAATAGGAACGCTAAAAAATAAAATACCAAAGGCAATAATGGTGGTATTAGTTAAAGAAATTAGAAAGGCACGGTCTTGTAACAAACCAATATAATTGGCAAAACCTAAAAATGGTTTGCGTTTTGAAATAAGATCCCATTTATAAAAGCTAATTCGGAAAGTTTGAATAATAGGGATAATACGAATAAAAATATAGATGGCTAAAACAGGCGTAAGTGCCAGATAGGCAAAAAGCCAGCGGCGTCGGTTTAAAGGGGTAAGCTTGAGGCTTGTTTTTTGCATAAAATTCCAGCTTTAGCTAAGAGAGGCAGCCATGCTGCCTCTCTCTTAAGAGCTTAGGGTGTACCTAAAAGACCTTCACGCTTCAAGATGTCATCGGTTTCTTTGGCGGCATCACTTAAGACCTTTGCAATTCCTTCTGGATTATCGACCAGACTGGCATTAGTAAACGCTGCCACCAGACGTTCAGCCAAGCGGGTTTGAATTTCATCGATAGGGCCAATAGGCGGTACAGTAAAGAGTACCTGAGATTCGGGAACATTTAAGAAGCCATCAAGCTGTGGGATTTTTTCCAGGGCGCTTTCATAGCTAACATCCTGGCGGTTAGGTAACCAGCCGACATTCTCGAGTAACCAGACCTGATACTCGGGTTTAACTGCGTATTGGGCAAAGTCAAAAGCTTCGGGTTTATCACGGGTAACATAAAGGTTTACGGGTAAAGCAATGGTGCCTCGAGGCAAGAGTGCTGTGGCATAAGGAAGATCAGGTGCTTTACTAGCAATGTCACCAATAACCCAGGATTCGCGAATAAACATGGCTGTGGTACCCAGTTCAAAGCCTTCGGCGTCACCTTTAAGTTCAGGCGTCACCACTTTATCTTTGTTAACTAGATTGACATAAAGCTGCAAGGCTTTTTGTCCAGCTTCGTTGTTGTAGCCGTTAACCCAACCACCATCTGCTGTTTGGGTCACGATGCTACCGCCAAATTGATGCATAATGGCCCAGAATTTTTCGGCAATACCGCTGCCACCGCCGCCTAAGCGCAGGCTCCAGCCGCTAACAATCGGGTTGCCATCGGCATCACGTTGGGTAAGTTTGTTGGCATAGTCAACATACTCATCCATAGTTGTTGGAGGGCCAGAAAGACCTGCTGCTTTAAACATTTCAGTGTTATAAAAAAGTGCTCCCTGACCTCTAAAGAGCGGAATACCGTAAACCGTGCCGTTATAAGAAGCAGCGTTGCTAAAGAAATTGTTATAGGCATCGCTGTTTACAAAGTCAGCTATTTCTTGTGGCTGGGGCTGAAAAAGCTCACCCTGTACCAGACGACCGGCAAAGGAAGAACTGATTTCAAGAATGTCGGCTGCTGCATCTGCGGGTAAGGCTGCCGTTATTTTGACTTCATAATCCCGCAGGGGTTGCGTCAAAACCGTTATTTTGACATTGGGATGCTCTTTCATATAATCTTCGGCGACATGTAGATAGAAGGGTTCCAATTCGGGGTAACCACTCCAGACCGTCACCTCCACGTCTTGAGCTAGCGCTGTAAAAAACAGCGACATGAGGGTAGCCATTAGCATTAGCTTTCTCATCTTTCCTCCTTTACTGCTCTAAAGAGCAGTGCTTGCCTCAAAAAGCCTTGTGGCTTTGAAACCTAAGTGCATCAGAGTAAATCTGCGGTAATCAAACTGCTGCGTGCAAGCTCGAGCGCTTTGGCAATAGCACCAAGTAATGCTGCGTCACCTTTTAAGGTTGTTCCTAGTAATTGACAATGAGGGCGTAAACTTTCTGGAAGAAACTCAGTGATTAAGGGAATAAGAATATCGCTATAACGCCCAATACTTCCGCCCACAACTATGAGGTTGGGGTTTAGGGTAGTAATGATGCTGCAAAGCCCAAGTGCGAGATACTGGGCCGTTTGTTTGGTCAGGTCTAGTGCCAGAGGATTTCCCTGACGGGCAGCTTCAAGTAAGTCCATCGCATCTGTTCCCAGCTTATGCAGACTTGCTTGCGCTGCTAAGGTATTTCTTGAAGTGAGTTCTTCTAAACTCTGATAGCGCTGACCGTTCCAGATAGGCAAATAACCAAGCTCACCAGCAAACCCCTGCTCACCACGATGAAGCTGCCGATTAACCACGGCGGCACCACCAATACCTGAGCCTAGATTCAAATAAAAAAAGCTGTCATGGTTTTGAGCTGTGCCGTGCGTTTGCTCGCCCAGAGCAGCATAATTGACTTCGTTATCTACTTCAATGGTGCCTAAATCAAGGGCCTGGCTAAAACTTTGATAAGCAAGCTCGAGCAGATTTCGACCTTCCAAAAAGGGTAGGTTTGGGCTGGCATGTAGTTGCGCTTTTTGAGCGTCCCAGGCACCTGTAACCCCAATGGTTATAGCCGCGAGGCGTTTGCTGGTGGTTTTGGTCTGATCTCTTGCGGTTTTCACCATCGCCACCATTTGTTCGCTTAGCGAAGCTGTGTTGCTTGCTGTGCTTTCCTGAACGGTGTGCAGCGTTTTGCCCTGTAAGTCTGCCAGATGCAGACGTATGCGTCTGGGTCTAATACTAAAGCCCGCTACAACTGCTGCCTTGGGGTTAATGGTTAATAAGGTTTGTCTGCGCCCTATTTTTGAAGAAACGCGTTTGCCCTCTGAAACAAGACCAACCTGTACTAAGTTTTCTACTA